>JAKDUN010000250.1 GCA_030457675.1 Brachybacterium sp.
GAACCCGTCGGCGCGGCCTCCAGCCAGGAGTTCAGCGCGGCCCCGGAGGCCATGTCGACGATCGCGCTGACCTGCCGGCCGCCGCGGAGGCTGAACTCGATCAGGCACCGCCCCTCGCCGCCCGCCACCTGTGCGGGCAGGTTCTGCCGGGTCACGTCCCGGATCTCGCTGCGGCGCAGCACCACCTCGGGCCGCAGTCGGAGGGAGTAGGCGCGGAACCAGCGCAGCCGGTCGGTGCCGAAGCGCATCAGGCCGTGCTGCCAGCTCGAGCCGCCCACCAGTCCGCGTCGGCGCACCGTGCACTCGAAGGCTCCTCGGCGCCGTGAGACGAGCAGCTGACGCACGAGGAGCAGCAGCACCACCATCAGCACGACGAAGAGCATCCCGATCCCCAGTAGGAGGATCGGGATGCTCAGGTCGCTCATTCCGTCTGTGCAGTCAGCTCAGAGGCGGGAGGACGCAGGCTCGACGACCGCGGCGTCATCGACACCGATGGTCACGATGTCCGCGTCGACAGAGGCGAAACCGCCCTCGACCTCCAGCGCCTCGACGTGGCCGTCCTGGTCGATGATCCGCACCACGCCGGTGCCGAGGATCGCCAGGGTGGGCTGCATCTGCGGCAGGATGCCCATCGAGCCGTCGACCGCAGGCACGACGACCTGCGCGGCCTGACCGGTCCAGACGGTGCGGTCCGCGGTGACGAAGGTGACGTCGAGGGCACTCACGCGCCGAGCTCCTTGTCGATGCGGTGCTGGTTCTCGAGCACCATGTCGATGCCGCCGACGTTGAAGAACGCCTGCTCGGTGAGGTGGTCGAACTCGCCGTCGCAGATGCCCTTGAAGCCCTCGATGGTGTCCTGCAGCGGGACGTCGGAGCCGTCCACGCCGGTGAACTGCTTGGCGAGGTGGGTGTTCTGCGAGAGGAACTGCTGGATGCGCCGCGCGCGCGAGACGATCACCTTGTCCTCCTCGGAGAGCTCGTCCACGCCGAGCATCGCGATGATGTCCTGCAGCTCCTTGTTGCGCTGGAGGATCTGCTTCACGCGCACCGCGGTGTCGTAGTGCTCCTGACCCACGTAGCGCGGGTCCAGGATCCGTGAGGTGGAGGTCAGCGGGTCGATCGCCGGGTAGAGACCGCGCGAAGCGATCTCGCGGGAGAGCTCCGTGGTGGCGTCGAGGTGGGCGAAGGTGGTCGCCGGTGCCGGGTCGGTGTAGTCGTCGGCCGGGACGTAGATCGCCTGCATCGAGGTGATGGAGTGGCCCTGAGTGGACGTGATGCGCTCCTGGAGCATGCCCATCTCATCGGCGAGGTTCGGCTGGTAGCCCACGGCTGAGGGCATCCGGCCCAGCAGGGTGGACACCTCCTGGCCGGCCTGGGTGAAGCGGAAGATGTTGTCGATGAACAGCAGCACGTCCTGCGCCTGCTCGTCGCGGAAGTACTCCGCCATGGTCAGCGCCGACAGCGCGACCCGCAGACGGGTGCCGGGCGGCTCGTCCATCTGGCCGAAGACCAGCGCGGTCTTCTCGATGACGCCGGACTCGGTCATCTCCTCGATGAGGTCCCAGCCCTCACGGGTGCGCTCGCCGACACCGGCGAACACGGAGACGCCGTCGTGGTTGTTGGCCACGCGGTAGATCATCTCCTGGATGAGCACCGTCTTGCCGACGCCCGCGCCGCCGAACAGGCCGATCTTGCCGCCCTGGACGTACGGGGTGAGCAGGTCGATCGACTTGATGCCGGTCTCGAACATCACCGTCGAGGACTCGAGCTGGTCGAAGTTCGGGGCGGTGCGATGGATGGGCCAGCGCTCGGCGATCTCGAGCTGGTCGGCCGGCTTGTTCAGCGGATTGCCGACCACGTCGAAGACGGTGCCGAGGGTGACATCGCCGACGGGCACCGAGATCGGAGCGCCGGTGTCGGTCACGGCCTGGCCGCGGACCACGCCGTCGGTGGGCTTCAGCGCGATGCCGCGGACCATGCCGTCGCCGAGGTGCTGGGCGGTCTCGAGGGTCAGCGTCGAGGCCTCCAGCCCGGATCCGGTGTCCTCGATCTGAATGGTGAGCGCGTTGTAGAGCGGCGGGATGTTCCCGGGAGGGAACTCGATGTCGATGACGGCGCCGGTGACTCGGGCGACTCGTCCGGTGGCACCGGCCGCCGGAGCGGCGGGGGCCTGACTGTCAGTGGTGGTGGTCATGTGCGTTCTCTCCATGTCGTGCCGACGCGGGGCATTGTCGGCCAATGTGTCGTCGGCCAGGGGTCAGCGTTCGGTGCGGCCGGATCCCGAGAGGGCGTCGGCGCCGCCGACGATCTCCGTGATCTCCTGGGTGATCTCCGCCTGGCGGGCGGAGTTCGCCAGCCGGGTGAACTTGTCGATCTGGGTCTCCGCGTTGTCGGTCGCGGACTTCATCGCACGCTGCGTGGAGGCGTGCTCCGAGGCCATCGCCTGCAGCAGGATGTTGACGATCCGCGACTGGATGTAGCGCGGCAGCAGCTCGCCGACGACCGTCTCCGCGTCGGGCACGAACTCGTACAGCGGGTAGGTCTGCGCGTTCGCGCCGCTGACGTCGCCCAGGCCCATCGGCACCATGCGGACCGAGTGCGCCTTCTGGACGAAGCGGCTCAGGAAGCGCGTGGAGACGACGTAGAGCTCGTCGAGATGCACGGAGGGATCCTCGGAGATGAGGTCCTCGGTGACGGCCGCGGCGATCTCCCGGCCGAGGCGAGGCAGCTCGTCCTCCTTGTACGGCGTCCAGGAGCGCTGCGGCACGCGGTTGCGGAAGCGGTAGTACGCCTCGCCCTTGCGGCCGACCACGTACATCACCGGCTCCTTGCCCTCGTCGCGCAGCGTGTTCGCGAGCTGCTCGGCAGCGCGGATCACGTTGTGCGAGTACGGGCCGGTCATACCGCGGTCCGCGGTGACCAGGAGGATTCCGGCGCGACCCGTCTGCGAGCGCTCATTGTCCAGGAACGGATGCGAGATCTCGTTGGAGTGCGTCGCCACCGAGCCGATCGCGCGGGTGAGCGCATCGGCGTAGGGCGTCGTCGCCTCGACCCGGGCGTGCGCCTTGGCGATGCGCGATGCCGCGACCATCTCCTTGGCCTTGAAGATCTTCTTCATCCCCTGTGCGGAGCGGATCTTCTGTTTATAAACCCTCTGCTGGGCTCCCATGTCTCTCCTCGTGCGGGATCGATGCGTCCTGGGCGGGAGCCGCCGCCCGCTGGGGGCGGCGGCCTCTCGCATCAGCCGCGGACGATCTGCTCCTGCTCGATCTGGTCAGCGGCGAGACGACCGTCCTCGTCGTTGCGCGCCGCATCCTGACCCTTGCCGGCCAGGAAGTCCTGCTTGACCTGCTCGAGGATGCTCGAGAGCTCCTCCTCGGTCGCGGACTCGAACTTGCCCGAGCTGCGGATCGCGTCGAGCACGCCGCCGTTGTGCCGCAGGTGCTCGAGCAGCTGGCCCTCGAAGTCGCGGACGTCCTCGACCTCGATATCGTCGAACTTGCCCTTGGTGCCGGCCCAGATCGAGACGACCTGCTCCTCCATCGGGAACGGCGAGCTCTGGGACTGCTTGAGCAGCTCCATCAGACGCGCACCGCGGCTGAGCTGCTGCTTCGAGGCGGCGTCCAGGTCGGAGGCGAACATCGCGAAGGATTCGAGGTCACGGAACTGCGCGAGGTCGATCTTCAGCGTTCCCGAGACCGACTTCATGGCCTTGGTCTGGGCGGAGCCGCCGACGCGGGAGACCGAGACGCCGACGTCGACCGCCGGGCGCTGGTTGGCGTTGAACAGGTCCGACTGCAGGAAGCACTGACCGTCGGTGATCGAGATGACGTTGGTCGGGATGTAGGCCGAGACGTCGTTGGCCTTGGTCTCGATGACCGGCCTGCCGATCATCGAGCCGCCGCCCATCTCGTCACTGAGCTTGGCACAGCGCTCGAGCAGGCGGGAGTGCAGGTAGAACACGTCCCCCGGGTAGGCCTCACGGCCCGGCGGGCGGCGCAGCAGCAGCGACACGGCGCGGTAGGCCTCGGCCTGCTTCGAGAGGTCGTCGAAGATGATCAGGACGTGCTTGCCCTCGTACATCCAGTGCTGGCCGATGGACGAGCCCGTGTAGGGGGCGATGTACTTGAACCCGGCCGGGTCGGACGCCGGGGCCGCGACGATGGTGGTGTACTCCATCGCGCCGTTCTCCTCGAGCGTCGCGCGCACCGAGGCGATGGTCGAGCCCTTCTGGCCGACGGCGACGTAGATGCAGCGGACCTGCTTCTCGGGGTCGCCGGACTCCCAGTTGGCCTTCTGGTTCAGGATCGTGTCGATGCCGATCGTGGTCTTGCCGGTCTGGCGGTCGCCGATGATCAGCTGCCGCTGGCCGCGGCCGATCGGCGTCATCGCGTCGATCGCCTTGAGGCCGGTCTGCATCGGCTCCTTGACGGCCTTGCGCTGCATGACGCCGGGCGCCTGCAGCTCGAGGGCGCGGCGGCCGACGGTCTCGATCGTGCCGAGCCCGTCGATGGGGGCGCCGGTGGGGTCGACCACGCGGCCGAGGTAGCCGTCGCCGACGGGGACCGAGAGCACCTGGCCGGTGCGACGGACCTGCTGGCCCTCCTCGATGCCCGAGAACTCGCCGAGGACGACGATGCCGACCTCGCGCAGCTCGAGGTTCAGGGCGAGGCCGAGGGTGCCGTCCTCGAAG
>JAKDUN010000251.1 GCA_030457675.1 Brachybacterium sp.
GCGGCCCCCTCCCCCCCCCCCCCCCCCCCCCGGCCCCCACGCCCCCCCCCCCCCCCCCCCCCGGTGGGCCCCCGGGGCCCCCGGGGGCCCGCCGCGCCTCCGTCGTCTCCAACCTTCTGCAGGTCATCCGCTGCTTCACGGTGGAGGAACCGGTGCTGGGCGTCACCGAGATCGCCCCGCGGGTGGGCCTGCACAAGTCCAGCGTCTCGCGGATCCTGGCCACCCTGGAGCAGGAGCGGGTGGTCGAGCGGGAGGAGGACTCCCGCAAGTACCGGCTCGGACTCGGGCTGATCGCGGTCGCCGGGCCGTTGCTGGCGACCCTCGATGTGCGACGGGTGGCGATGGACGACCTGCGCGAGCTCACCGCCGAGACCGGCGAGACGTCCGCACTGACCATCTGGGACGGCAGCGCCTCGATCACCGTCGAACAGATCCCCAGCCCCCAGCAGGTCAAGCACACCTCACCTCTGGGCAGCCGGTATGCCACCGGGCTCAGCGCCAGCGTCCAGGTGTTCCTCGCCCATGAGGACCCCGAGCGCGTCCAGGAGCTGCTGGAGGAGGGGCGGCTGCAGTTCGATCCGCCGAGGGAGAGCTCCGAGTTCACGGACCGTCTGGCTCGGGTGCGGCTCGACGGCTTTGCCGTGAACCATTGCGAGACCTCCACGGAGGAGGTCGGTATCGCCGCACCGGTGCGGGACCACCGCGGCCAGGTGGCCGGGGCCGTCTTGATCGCTGCGCCGTTCTACCGGGTCCCGCTCGAGGAGGTGCCCCGCCTGGCGGAGGCCTGCGTGGCGGCCGCCGGGCGGATCTCCCGGCGGATGGGGGCCAGCGCCGACTGAGCCGGCGCCACCCGGTGCCCGGGGTTCAGGACTCGCCGAGCCGCTCGGCGAGCACCTGACGACGGCTCCTGCGCAGCGGGCGCTCGGTGCTGGTGGCCAGGAGCGCGGCGATCGCGGTGGTGAGCGGGATCGCGAGCACCAGCCCGATCGAGGCGATCAGGGTGCGGAACACCTCGGCGGAGATCTCCCCGGCGGTGACGGTGCCGAGCAGCGAGCGCTCCAGCGTCGAGGCGAACAGCAGCACCGGCAGCGCGGAGCCGATGTACGCATAGGCGAGCGTGTAGACCGTCGAGGCGATGTGGTCACGGCCGATGCGCATCGCCGAGGAGAACACCTTCCAGCGGGACGCGCTCGGCATCGCCGCCCGCAGCTCCCAGACGGAGGAGGCCTGGGTGATGGTCACATCGTTGAGGGCTCCGAGTCCGGAGATGATCACCCCGGCCAGGAAGATCGCGGGCAGGGACAGCCCCTCGTGCGTGCCGGCCAACAGCTGCGCGGCCTCTCCGTCCGCCCCGGTCATCCCCGCGGGCCGCCCTGCGGCGAGCACGGCGAGGACCGTGATGGCGACGCCGCCGAAGGTGCCGAGCACCGCCGTGGTGGTGCGCACCGAGACGCCATGGGCGAAGTAGACGCAGGGGAAGATCATCGCCGAGCTCGCGACGAGGGCGACGAGGACGGCGTGCTCGCCGGTGAGGATCGCCGGGAGCATGAACCCGACCACGATCGCCACCCCGGCGGTGAGGCCGAGGATCGCCCGCAGGCCCGCACCCCGGGCCACGATCGCGACGACCAGGAGGTACACCAGGAACAGCAGGCCGAGCGGAAGGGTGCGTTCGTGGTCGAAGTAGTAGAAGGGCTGCTCGGGGCCGGCCTCGGCGATCGCCAGGATGCGGATGCGGTCGCCGGGATGGATGCCGTCCGCGGCGACCTCGGGGGTCACCTCGACCTGCACCTCCTCGTCGACGATCTCCGAGGAGCGGCCGACGGCCTCGACGAGGAGGGAGGTCGTGGGATCGGTGGATTCCGGGACGGACGTCACCTCGGCGGAGTGGACCACCACCCCAGGGCCGAGCATCGCGGCACGATCGGGCCGCGAGTCGGCATCCGGCCACAGGCTGACCAGGCCGATCACCGTGGCGGTCAGCAGTGCCAGGGTGAGGGCCAGCAGCACATTCCGTGACCTGGCGGAGGCAGGCGAGCGCCCTGGGCGGGGGTGGGCGTGGGAGTGTCCCGAGTTCATGCGCGAAGCGTAGACGCTCGAGGACCGGCCGAGGCGCTCGTGCTCCCGGCCCGAGACCCTGGACGTTCGTCACGGTCGCGCCGTCGCGACCTGCCCTGTCGTGCCCCCGGCGCGATTCGAACGCGCGACACCCGCTTTAGGAGAGCGGTGCTCTATCCCCTGAGCTACGGGGGCGATCCGGCCCGGTCGCGAGAGATCTCGAGACCCCGGGCCTCGAACATGGTAGCGCTCCATGGCAGGATCGCAGTATGCCCAGCCAGCTGCACGAGACCTCCGCCACCGTCGCCGCGATCATCCTGGCCGGGGGTGCCTCCTCGCGCCTGGGCGGCACCGACAAGACCCGTCTGCCGATCGCCGGGGCGAGCGCGCTGCAGCGGGTGCTGCGCGCGGCGCCCGTCGGCCGCCGCATCGTGGTGGGACCGAGCGGCGAGGACGGCGATGTGCTCGCCGAGCGCCATGGCGCGCGCTTCGTGCTCGAGGACCCGCCGCGCTCCGGGCCGCTGGCCGCGCTCGAGCGCGGCGTCGCCGAGTTCTCCGAAGGCGCTGACGAGGCGGTCGTGCTGGTGCTCGGTGGGGACATGCCGATGCTGCGGCCCGAGACCCTGGAGGCGCTCGCCGCCTCCAGCGCCGAGCAGCAGGCCGTCACCGCCCTGGAGGCCGAGGACGGCCAGTTGCAGTTCCTCGGCGCCGCCTGGCCGCTGGGACGGTTGCGCACGGCGCTGGCCGCGATCGAGCACCCCGGCGGAGGCTGGGCGGATCTCAGCCTGCGCCGGCTGTACGCGCAGCTGGACGAGGACGAGCTGGTGACGCTCCCGACCACGGGCGCGGAGGGAGCGGACATCGACACCCCGGACGCCCTGGCGCAGGTGCGTCGCGCGGCCGGACCCCGCATCGCCCTGGCCCAGATCGAGGCCTCCGTGGAGGTGGAGGCCACCTTCGAGACCGTGCGCGGCGCCGTGGCCGAGGCGGCCGAAGAGGGCGCGCACCTGGTGCTGCTGCCCGAGGCGACCCTCACCCCCTTCGGTACCGATCTGCGTGCGGCGGCGCTCGCCCACCACGAGGACTTCGCCCAGCTGGTCCAGGAGCTCGCCGAGGAGCACGGGGTGGTGGTGGTCGCCGGCTCCTTCACCCCGACCGAGGACGGCCGCGTCCACAACACCGTGATCGTGCGCGGCCCGAACTGGGATCCACACCTGGACTACCGCAAGATCCATCTCTTCGACGCCTTCGGTGCGGACGAATCGCGCACCGTCGCGCCCGGCGACGAGCTGCTCACCTTCGATCTGGCCGGCACTCGGTTCGGGGTGGTGACCTGCTACGACGTGCGATTCCCGGAACAGTTCACGACGCTTGCGCAGCGCGGCGCTCAGGCGATCCTGCTCCCGCTGGCCTGGAAGGACGGGCCCGGCAAGCGCGAACAGCTCCAGCTGCTGCTGCGGGCCCGGGCGCTGGATTCCACCACCGTCATCCTCGCCGCCGACCAGTCGCCGCCGCCGGGATTCACCGGAGGTGCCGCCCGGGGGATCGGCCGCAGTGCCGTCGTCGGCCCGCTGGGGCGGGTCCGCCAGGAGCTCGGCCGCGATCCCGGGATGCTGCTGGTGGACCTGGACCTGGACGAGGTCGAAGCCGCACGCACCGCGCTGCCGGTACTGCGCCACCACGTGGAGCTGCCCCGCCTGTGAGCGAGGACACGCGGCCGTCTCCAGGTCGCTGGCGTAGCCTGCTGGCGTGAAGCAGCTGATCAGTCGCCCCGCAGTCCGTCCCAGCTCGGCGCTCGCCCTGTGCGTCGCCCTGCTGCTCGCCGCGATCCTCGCGATGCCCGCGCCCGCGCAGGCGCATGACACCCTGCTCAGCACCGATCCGGTCGACGGTTCCACGCTGGAGACCTCGCCCGAGGAGGTCACTTTCACCTTCTCCTCCGACATCCTCGACGTCAGCCCGCTGGTGCGGGTCTCCGACGAGGCCGGGGACGAGATCGCCGAGATCGTCCCGACCGTCGAGGGCCCCACCGCCACCGCCACCCTGGACGAGCCGCTCGCCGCCGGGACCTACGACATCCAGTGGCGGGTCGTCTCCAGCGACGGCCACCCCATCGAGGGCACCCTGTCCCTCACCGTCGAGCAGGACCCCGCCGTGGAGGAGCTCACCGCCCCCAGCGACGGCGGCGGCGAGAGCGCAGAGGGCGGAGGCGAGGAGTCCCCGCAGGAGCTCCCCACCGCCACCGGTGATGTGGCGGCGCAGGGCGAGGCCGAGACCACGGCGGCCACGGACTCCCCGCAGGACGGCGGTCTGTCGATGCCGGTGCTGCTGGGGGTCCTCGCGGTGATCGTCGTCGGTGTGGTGATCACGGTCTTCGTGATCATGCGCCGCCGTGACTGATCGTGACTGATCCGGCCGCCCTGACTGATCCGTCTGCGCCGGCGCCCGGCCGGGGACACGGTCCCGGATACGGAGGAGCCCCCCCCGCCCTCGGGGGGGGGACCGGCGCGTTTATGTTTTTTTTGTGGGTGCCCGGAGGGGTAGTGGGCGCAGGGGGGGGGCGCCACCCCCGGCCACCCACTCCCACCCCCCCCCCCCCCCCCCCCGGGGGGGGTGGG
>JAKDUN010000252.1 GCA_030457675.1 Brachybacterium sp.
CAGCCCCGAAAAAACTTCACGCTTACCCTTGACGAAGAACATAGGGACACCCCCCCGGCCGGCTCGGACCTCCAGGCCGAACTGCTGCGCCGTCTCTGCCAGCTCGCGGTCGAACGTCGCGATCGCGGTCATCTCCTCGCCGTACAGCAGTGCCGTGGACAGATGCAGGGCGTCCATCACGCGCAGGCCCGAGCGGAGCGAGAGGGCGTGGTCGACGACCTCGCCGTCGACGGCGTCCAGCTCGATCCTCGCCACGATCTCGTCGACATCTGCGTGCGAGCCGCCGCGGCGATCGACGGTCGCATGGAGTTCGACCTCGAGCAGCCGGGAGGAGAGCAGCGGCGTCCCGTCCTTGAAGAGGCTCTCGACCTCCGCGACCCCGGGGTCCCTGCTGAGGAGCTTGTACGCCGCCGAGGTGTCCAGGTAGATCACGAGCGCTCCCCGCCCATGTCCTCGATCCTCTGCTCGGTGGTCCAGTCACGGATCGGCGAGGAGATCGTCGGGATGCCGTTCTCCGAGGCGGGCCGCAGTGCACCGCCGGCGAGTCGCCGGGCCCGCCTGTCGGACTCGACCGGTGCGATCCGCGCAATCGGCCGCCCGCGATCCGTCACGGTGACCTCTTCGCCCGCCTGCACGCGGGCGAGGACCCGGGCGGTCTGCTGGTTCAGCTCGGTACGCGTCACGTCGGCCATGGGACCACGATGCCCACAGCTACTAGTTCTAGTACAGAAGGTCTGTGGATGGAGGCATGGGGCGAGTTGTCCCTGCTCGCGAACGCGACCCCGATAGCCTCGCGGGGTGACCTCCCCTCGCCGCTCCACCGCCCGTCGACGCCGCAGGTCCCCGCGCCGCTCGGGGACGCGGACCGTGCAACGGGAGCTGCCCTTCGTCGGCCCCGGCGAGCGCATCTGGGTGCTGGACGTCCCGTACGGCACGCAGGTCGAGGGCGCCTCCTGGCATCCGGCCGTGAAGATGCACCTGCATGTGGGCCGCCATCTCCCCGAGCACCTCCAGCCCTACGCCCCCGGCCCCCACACCTTGGGCCGCTTCCTCGAGAACCAGCTCAACCCGAGTGACCCCGCGCCCGTCCCCGAGCCGGCCGAGGATCTCGAACCGCGCCGCCTCCAGTACGAGGCGGCCGACGCGATCGCCGAGCGCGCTGCGGCCGGCGGGCGGCAGTTCCTGCTGGCGGACGAGCCGGGCGTGGGCAAGACGATCTCCGCCGTGCTCGGCGCGAGCGCGGTGGGCGACCTCCGCGGTGCGCAGCGAGTACTGGTGGTCGCCGACCGGCCCGCCGCGATCACCATCGGGCACTGGTGCCGCACCATCACCGCGCTCGGCGATGACGGGCTGGAATGGGTGGTGATCACCTGGGACCGTCTGGAGAAGGTGAAGGACTACGACTGGGAGGTGATCATCGCCGACGAGGCCCACGCCCTGCGGCGCACGAGCACCAAGCGGTGGAAGCTCTGGGCGAAGCTCTCCGCGCACAGCTCACCGCACCAGAAGGCGCCGTTCGTCATCGCAACCACCGCCACGCCCGGGCACACCCCGCTCGAGCTGCCCTATCTCGCCCCCGCCTACGCCCAGCGGTACGACGAGCCGATGACGCAGTGGACCTCCGTGAAGCAGCCCGGCGCCGACTTCGCCACCGCCCTTCAGCGCCACGGGATCGGGGTGGAGAAGGGTCGCTACGGCGCCACCTGGACCACCGACGCGACCCGTCGGGCGGAGGATCTGGCGCTGGTGCGGGGCTGGCTCGAGGAGGCGCAGCCACCTGCGATGCTGCATCGCGCGGCACCGTGGGGTCCGGTGCCGATCTCCGGGATGCCGGTGTCGCTCACCCCCGCCGAGCGGGCGGCCTATGACGCCGAATGGGGCGAGTTCTGCCGCGAGATGGATATCGCCCGCCGCGGTCGCAACACCGCCAAGGGGCGCGCGGCGCTGCTGCGGTTCCGGCAGAAGGCCGGGCTGATCCGGGTGGATTCGACCGTGGCGTGGATCGCCCAGCAGGTCGAGGCCGAGCGGCAGGTGGCGTGCTCGGTCGAGTTCGTGGGCACCGCCGCGGAGCCGATCGTCGAGCGGCTGCAGGACTCGGGCCTGCAGGTCGCGACGATCTTCGGGCGGGACCGCTTCGACGTCGAGGCGGAGCGCCTGCGGTTCCAGACCGGGGAGGCGAAGGTGTGCGTGTTCACCACGGTCGCCTCGATCAGTCTGCACGCCGGCGAGACCCTCGAGAACGGTCGCCAGGCGAGCACCGAGCCGCGCATGGGCCTGTTCCACCAGGCCCGCTTCTCCGGCATCGCGGGCCGGCAGGTCACGGGCCGCACCCACCGCGACCACCAGGTCTCCCCCTGGCACATCGCCTATGCCCAGGGCACCGTCGAGGAGCAGGTCAGCAAGGTGATGGTGGAACGGATCGCTGCCGCCTCCGACACCGTGGGCGGCGATACCGCCGGCCTCACCGACGTGGCCCAGCTGCTCGGGGCGGACTGGCTGCCGGCGGCGAGCCTGACCGAGAGCGGCGCCTGAGCGGCACGCTCCGGCCACGGTGCTCGCGCCCTTCAGTCCTCGACGAGCCTCAACCCTCTGAACCGGTTCACCGCGGCGTGGACCTCGAGGGGTCGCGGCCGGGCGAGGTGGCCCGGGTGCCCTCGGTGCGGCGACAGGCTCTCCAGGCCTTCGGCGTCGAGGCGGTCGCACAGGGCCGTGATCGCCGCATCGAGCGTGGGGCGGGAGCCGTCCGGCCCGGGGCGCTCCAGCAGCTCGGCCAGGCGGTCCAGGGCGTGGGCGATCGCGGTGGTCTGCGCGGCATCGACCAGCTGCGAGACGGCCGCCAGGTCGATGTGCTCGCGCCCGAAGCGGATGGTGTCGTGTCCGCGGGCTGAGGCGGGCTTGGTCTTGCCCGTCGGCCGCAGAGAACCCGCGGCTGGGATCCGGGCTCGCGTCGGTCCGAAGACGGCGGTCTCGGGCTGCCCGGTGGGGTCGGCGAGCTCGCGGGCACGTGCGGTGACGTCGCGCGGCACATACTCCTGCAGCGCGATCACATGATCTGCGACGTCGAAGAACGCCCCGGACCCGCCCGCGACCAGCACCGTGGAGACCCCGCGCTCGGTGTGCAGCGGGCGGATCCGCTCCACGAACGGAGTGATGGGTTCGTGCTGGGCCGGGATCAGGGCTCGCATGCGGTCATCGCGGATCATGAAGTTGGTGGCCGAGGTGTCCTCGTCGATCAGCAGTGCAGAGGCGCCGGCATCCACCGCTTCGACGAGGGAGGCAGCCTGAGAGGTCGACCCCGAGGCGTTGGTGGTCGCGAAGCGCGTGGTGTCCGTGCCCGAGGGCAGGCCCGAGATGAACGGCGAGATATCGACCCCGGCCACGGCGCGACCGTCCTCGGCACGGACGGAGGCGACATCGTCGCGGGTGATCACCCACTCGCGGCCATCACCCTCCCGATGCGCGTAGACGCCCCGCTCGAGCGCCCGCAGCACCGTCGACTTGCCGTGGTAGCCGCCGCCGACGATGACGGTGATCCCCTCGGAAACGCCCATCCCGCTCACCCGGCGACCGCTGGGCAGGTCGAAGGAGGCGTGCAACGACTCGGGGCTGCGGAACGGGACGGCGCCCTGCTCGAGGGGCCGGTCGGAGTCCCCGGATCGCCGCGGGAGGATCGCACCCTCGCCCACGAAGGCCACCAGACCGCGGCCGCTCAGCTGCTCCCGCAATGCCTCCTGGTCCCGGTGGAGGGTGACGTGCGCTCGCAGGGCCTCGGCGTCGAGGCTCGCATGGCGCAGAGCCACCTCGGCGATCCTCGGCAGGTCCTCGGTGAGCAGCCGAGTCGCCTGGCGACCGCGGATCCGCCGACCGGCGGCGGGCAGCTGGACGGCGAGGCGCGCTTCGACCCCGTCGGCCGTGATCGCGACGCTGGTGCGTTCGAGGATCTCCTGCTGCGGGGTCCCGATGCTGACGCCTTCGCCGACCGTGCCCACAGCGGTCGCGACGGCGCGGGCCAGGTAGTCAGTCGTCGCGACGTATCCCGGGCGGTCGGTCAGGAGACCGTCCGGGAGGTCGGCGGTGTCGCGATCGATGACCAGGCGCATCAGGGAGGGCGGGGCGAAGGGATCCACCTGCACGTGGTCGATGATGAGGCGGCACGCGCCGAGGTCGTAGCTGCCCTTGAGCTGTTTGTAGGACCCGTATCCGCGGCCGTCGATCGACGTGAGGATCCTGGTCAGGGTGTCGGTGCCCTCGTGCATCTGCGGCATGCTCCTTCCGCTCGGGTGCTCAGCGTTCGAGGTCGGCCTGCAGCCGGGCGAGGGTGCGGCGGATGTTGCCCGCCTGGAACTCGTGGAAGGTGCGACCGCGGGTGACCAGCTTGTCGAAGCGCGCCGCCCAGGCATCCGACCACCCCGTGCGGTCATCCTGCCAGGTCTCCGTGACCCGGGTGCGCCCCTTCCCGACCGGCTCGAGGGTGTAGGTCCAGGTCGCGATCGCCCCACGCAGCAGGGGCGTGCGCAGGCCGATCCGATGGACCCGGAAGGCGAACCTCTCGCCGGGATCCGCCGCGATCACGGTGCAGGCGGTGGACCAGCGGCCGGGGCCCCGACGATTGCGGCCCA
>JAKDUN010000253.1 GCA_030457675.1 Brachybacterium sp.
GTGCTGGTGCTGGTGCTGGTGCTGGTGCTGACATCGGCACCGAGACGGGCACCGCTGCCGCGGGTGACGCCATCGCGGACGCCTGGTTCGCGGACAACATGGACCTCGACATCCCGCGGGCGGAGCGACGGCGCCGCCTCACCGCCGCGCTGTCGACGGCGGGGCTGGACGCACCGGTGCTCGAGGGCCTGCAGGCGGATCAGGCCCAGGTGCTCAGCCGCGCCCACCTGCGCTGGACGGTGCCGGGCCGCGGAACGGGCGCGCGGTCGCTGCGGATCGAGCTGCTGATGGACCCGCGCGGAGACGCACTGCTGCAGTCCCTGGACACGACCGCGGTCGCCACCCGCTGACCGCGCAGATCAGGAGAAGGCGAGCCCCTCGCCGTCCGGCGCTTCGGTGCAGGAGAGGTACTCGCCCTCGGAGGTGAGGGCGATGACGCCCACGTCCTCGGGGACGCACTCCTGGCCACGCTCGACCTCGGCGAAGGAGGCATCGAGGCTGCTCACCGTCCCGCCATCGAACAGCCCGGAGGCCGAGGCGTTGTCGAAGACCAGCAGCAGCACGATCGCGACGATCGCGCCGAGCACCAGGGCCGAGACCGTCCCCAGCGCGACCGCGATCATGGTGCTGCGCCGGGTCGAGCCGTCCTGCCCGGTGGCTCCGGTGCTGGTTCGGGTCGCGGTCACGGGATGCGGGTTGAACGGCGCGCTCTGCGGCGAGGGGACACCCTGCGGCGAGGGAGCGTCCTGCGGGAGCGTCTGCTGCGCCCATTGCGGGCCGGTCTGCGGGGAGGGGGAGCCGGAGCTGAAGCCCTGCTGGACCCGTCCGGACCGGATCGCCTCCATCGTGGGGCCGGCAGGCTGGGGTGCCGGGCGCTCCGGGCGGACGGCACCGGGAGCGTCGGGCGGCAGCGGGTCCAGGGTGTCCTGGAAATCGAGCGGGGCACCGCTGGCATGGGTCAGCGGGTAGCCCTGCGGCACCCTCGGCAGGTCGCGTCGCACCGTGTCGGCGTCCTGGTAGCGCTCCTCCGGCTGCGCCGCCACCAGGCGACGGATCACGGCGGAGAGCTTCGGGGTGACTCCCTGCAGGTACTGGTTCAGCTCCTCGGGCCGGAAGGAGCCGTCATGCAGCTTGAGCGGGCCGTTCAGGGCGACCATCGCGACCACCCCGGCCGCGTACAGATCGTGCGAGGGGGTCGGCTCGGCCATCGAGAACAGCTCCGGGGCCATGTAGCCGGGGGTGCCGTTGACCATGCCCACGTGGGTGAAGCGCACGTCGGTCTCGTGGACCGCGATGCCGAAGTCTGCCAGCCGGGAGACGGGAAAGGCGGTGCCGCGCGGCTCGAACATGATGTTCGCGGGCTTCACGTCGCGGTGGATCCAGCCCTCGGCGTGCACGTGGGAGAGGCCGTTCAGCAGCTGGTCGAGGATCACCACCACGGCGGGTTCGGCGAGCTTGCCCTGCTTCTTCACCACGGATTCGAGCGTCCCGCCGGAGACCAGCGGCATCGTGATCACCACGTGCTCGTCCTCGGCGCCCCAGCCGTAGGGGGTGAGCAGGTGCGGGTGGTCGAAGCTGACGCCCTTCTCCCGCACGAAGCGCATGAGGTCCGCGGAGTCGCGCTGACGCAGGACCTTGGCGGCGCAGAGCTTCTCGGTCTTGGAATCCCAGGCGCGCCAGACGGACCCGGAACCGCCCTTGGCGATCAGGTCGATGAGCGCAAAGCGCCCGACAATAACGTCAGCCATGATTTTTCCAGCATAACCTCAGCATCCGCAGCAGCGTTATGCTGGCGGTGATCTGTGCGCCCAGGGCAACACCGTCATCGAACCAGGGCGTTCTCGTCACGACGGCAGGGGGCAGCGGTGGGCAGCGTCGCAGGAGCCGTCCCGTCCATCGCGGGCGGCCCGCTCTGGGAGCCGGTCGCCTTCTCCTGGCCCGTGCTGCTGATCCTCTCCGGCATCTGCCTCCTGCTGACCATCGGCTTCGTGGTGTGGACGGTGCTGCAGCCGGATGAGCCCGAGCAGGACACCTCCGCTCTGGTCGACAAGGCCACCCGGCAGGACCGCGAGAGGGCGGCGACGATCCGTCGTCGGCTCGATGCGGACACCGGCCGCGCAGACGCGGCCGAGCCCGAACTGCGGTGACATCTCTGCGATGAGCCGGCGTCGATGAACGGACTGCGATGAACGGACTGCGATGAACGGACTGCGATGAGCGAGCCGCGCCTCCGGCGTCGCACGCTGGCCGCGCTGCTCGCCGCCTCCGGCACCGCCGTGCTGGCCGCCGGCTGCGGCCCCTCCCCGGTGCCGACCTCGCCCGATGTCGCCCACGACCCGCTGGCCGAGCTCGATCCTGCGACCTGGGGTGCCCGTTCCGCCGAGGAGATGCGCGCCCTGCCTGTGCAGGGCGAGGCCCAGGAGATGAGCACCTGGAGCGAGCTCGGTGGGAAGGACAGCACCCTGGACCCGGTACGAGACATGGTGATGACATACGTCGAGGCCGCCTACCTCTCCCCCGTCGAGCTGCGCGGACTGGACGACGAGACGGCCTACGACCGCGTCTCCGGGGCGGCGCCGACGTACTGGGCGGACGCCCTGCGCGAGGCATGGGAGAACGGCGGCCGCCCCTTCTACGCGTTCGCCCTCGCGGAGCCGTTCCGCACCGTCGGCCGCCCCGCGATCTGTGCGGACTGGTTCCGTGCCGAACGTGACGACGGGCCCGCGCTGGCCGTGGGCACCACCCTCGCCTGGACAGTCCTCGACACCTCCACCCGGAGGGTCGGTGTGGTGGCCTATCGCATCGAGATCGTCATCGACCTCGACGCAGAGGGAGGCGCCACCGGGGGCGACCTCCGACTGACCCTGCACGGCCTGGACGGCTGCGCCATGGCCGAGCAGGGTGGCCTGGTGGTGCCGGCCCTCGCCGCGGACGAGCGGCATCTCGCGGTGCAGGAGGCCACCCTGGAGCTGGTACTCGGCGCGCCACGGATCCCGCTGGAGCAGCTGCTGGACGAGGATCCCCCGCCGCTGACCGAGGACGAGGAGACCTACCTCGGCTGCGACTGAGGCGGGGTGGTTCAGGCCGTCCGGGCAGCGACGATCAGTGCGCGGAGTCCGCGGTCGCCGCCATGCCCATGGCCCGGCGGGCGGCTTCGATGAGGAAGCGTCGCGCCTGCTGGGAGTGGCGGCCCGGGCCGTCGATCGCGACCTGGTCACCGCCGCCGGAGATCTCGAGGTGCTCGTGCTGGGCGTCGGCCGCGGTGAGCGCGGCGTCCAGGCTGCGCCCGTCCTCGACCAGCTCGCCCATGGACCCGGTGACCAGGTGCACTGGCGGCAGGTCGGACAGCTCGCCGTGCACCGGGCTGAGCCGCGGGTCGCTGCGGGGCACGGCACCGGCGTAGAGCCGTGCGGCGGTCCCTCGCAGATCGTCGGCGTACTCCTCGCGCGTGAGGTCCGCCCAGGGCGAGGAGAGCAGCAGCGCGGCCGGGGAGCCCACCTCGGACGTGGCGAGGACCTGCGCGACGGCGAGCGCGAGCCCGGCGCCGGCCTCGTCCCCGGAGAGCACCCAGCGTCCGGGCCGCAGCAGCGCCTGCGCGGTGAGGGCGTCGAGCGCATGCAGCACGTCCTCGACCGCGGCAGGGAAGCTGTGGCGCGGGGCGAGGCGGTAGTGGATCATCGCACCGGCCGCACCGCTGCGCCGGGCGGTCTCCTCGAGGAAGTTCCAGGTCTGCGCGTTCTCGCCGGCCACATATGCGCCACCGTGCAGGTGGACGATGGTCGCGGTGCTCGCGAGATGCGGATCGATCCAGGTGACCGGCACATGGCCGTGGCGGCGCCGCTCGACGCGCGCGGGAGCGGCGAGGGCACGAGGGGGCAGGGATGGCCGCTGCGAGGCCAGGATGCGCAGGGTGCGGACGAGGCTCATGGGGGCATCCTCCCACGGATCCGGCGACGCGACCGGGCGGAACCCCGGGAGGTCAGGAAGCGATCTCGTCGTCCACCATCCGCGGCAGCCCGGCCCGGAAGCCGGCGGCGGCCAGCACCAGGCCGGTCCCGGCGAGGAACCACAGCACCACGTCCGGAGATCCGGTGGCGCCCAGCAGGGCCCCGGCCACGATCGGGCCGATCGCGGCCAGGATGTACCCGTAGGGCTGGGCCATCCCGGACAGCCGCGCCGTGACCAGCGGGTTCCGGGTGCGTGCGGGGAGCAGGGCGATCGCGGTGGGGAAGGCGAAACCGCCGATGCCCAGCACGCACGCCCACAGCAGCGGGCTCGCCCCGGGCGCCAGCAGCAGCCCGATATAACCGGCAGTGGTGAGCACGCCGAAGCCGCCGACGATCCACCGCAGACCCTTGACCTTGGCGATCACCGTCGGCATCACCAGCCCGCCCACCAGGCCCCAGCCGGCGATCACCGCGACCAGCACCCCGGCCCGAGCGGGGCCGATGCCGGCGTCGGTGAGGATCTGCGGGAGCATGCCGAACTGGGTGTAGGCATTCAGGGACTGCATCGAGAAGGTGACCATCAGGGCGATCGCGGTGGGTGAGCGCAGCAGGGACCCGCCGCGCTCACCGCGGGGCGGGGCGGGCGG
>JAKDUN010000254.1 GCA_030457675.1 Brachybacterium sp.
CAGCATCGACGAATAATGACACGAAACGATAACGAAGGTCACGGAAGGGTAACGACGGGACGGGGCAGAGCGACGGTCACGGCTCCGCAGCGGGTCGTGAGCACGTGGTGAGGAGCGAGTGCGACCTCCTGCACCGTTCACTGGTCATGAAGCGTCCCGTGCGCAGCAGTCGGTGGGCGAGTCGGTCACCGCGAGGGCCGGGACAGAGCACACAGCCCCCTCCCGGCGTGGCGGGAGGGGGCTGTGTGGCAGAACCGGGTCGGATCAGCCGCGCATCGCCTTGCGGTTCGGGCGGGAGCGCATCGGATCGACACCCTTGGGGATCGACTGGCGCAGCGAGCGACGCAGGGCATTGAGGCGCTTGGTCACCTGGGCGGCCTCATCCTTGGTCAGCTGCTTCTTCATGCGCTGCATGTAGCTGGGCAGCTTGTGGAGCGCCACCTCGCCGTCGCCATCGCCGACGACGATCTGGTGGACCGGCACGTTGTCGTGCTGGAGCACGCGGCGGATGTTGCGACGCTCCTTCTCGAGCATCTTCATCGAGATCGAGGAGGAGTCCTCCGCCACCATCGCGATGCCGGCCCGGCCGGAGGCGCGGAAGAGCATCTTCTGGCTGCGGGGATCGATCTGGACCGGCTCCTCGTCCACGTTCCAGCCGCGACGGATGGACTGCATCGCGGCCAGCGCCGCACCGGACTGGCCCTTGATGCGGCCGAAGGCCGCGCGCTCGGCCTTCCGGGCCAGGATCATCATCGCGATCAGGATGCCGATCGCCAAGCCCAGGAAGATGCCGTACCAGGGGCTGTTCAGCACCAGCCAGCTCACCACGACGCCCAGCACGATCGCGGCGAGGATCGCCCCGATCATCCACGGCAGCGTGGTGCGGTCGACCTCCTGGGTGTACTTGAACACCTCGATGATCTGCTTGACGCGACCCTGCTTCTTGGTGCCGTCAGGGTTGAGCTTCTGCTTCTTCTTCTTCGAGCCCTTCTCGGGCTTGGTCTCGGACGTGCGAGCCATGTGTGGTGGATCCTCTCGGGGCCGGGCGGGTGTCAGCTCGCGACGGCCTGCTGGCTGCGGGCTACGACGCTCGCAGCTTCTTGACGGGCGGGCTGGTTCGAATCGAGGTGGAGGAGGTTCTCCGGGATCTCCCGGTCGAGCTTCCGCATCGCCTGCGCCCAGAGCTTGCCGGCGCGGTAGGAGGAGCGGACCATCGGCCCCGCCATCACGGCGAGGAATCCCATCTCCTCGGCGGCCACGGACAGCGCGACGAACTGCTGGGGCTTGACCCAGCGGTCGATCGGGTGATGCAGCTTGGAGGGGCGCATGTACTGCGTGATCGTGATGATGTCGCAGCCGGCGTCGCGCAGGCGCTGCAGCGACTCGAGGATCTCGTCGTCGGTCTCACCCATGCCGAGGATGAGGTTGGACTTGGTGATCATCCCGGCGGCCTTGCCCATCGAGATCACGTCGAGGGAGCGCTCGTACCGGAAGGCAGGGCGGATCTGCTTGAAGATCCGCGGCACCGTCTCCAGGTTGTGGGCGAACACCTCGGGCTTGGCCTCAAAGACCTGCTCCAGGTGCTCACCGTTGCCCTTGATGTCGTCGATCAGGAGCTCGACCCCGGTGCCGGGGTTCATCGAGTGGATCTGCTCGCAGGTGCGGGCGAAGAGGCCGGCGGCACCGTCCTCGAGATCGTCGCGAGCCACCCCCGTGATGGTCGAGTAGCGCAGGCCCATCTCCTTGACGGACTGCGCGACCTTGAAGGGCTCCATCGGGTCGACCGCCATCGGCTTTCCGGTCGCGATGTTGCAGAAATCGCAGCGCCGCGTGCAGGTGTCACCGCCGATGAGGAAGGTCGCCTCGCGATCCTCCCAGCACTCGAAGATGTTGGGGCAGCCGGCTTCCTCGCACACCGTGTGCAGACCCTGCCCGTGCACCCGCTGCTTCATCGCGGTGTACTCCGGACCCATCACGGCACGGGTCTTGATCCATTCCGGTTTGCGCTCGATCGGAACTTCGGCATTGCGAGCCTCGATGCGCAGCAAGCGCCGGCCTTCGGGGGCGGTTGTCACCCTGGTGCCTCCTCATCTCGACGTTCCATGAAGTCTATCGACCCGCCGTGCCCGCCATTCACCTCAGACCGGGTGGCCCGAGGTGCGGTGCGCCACGAGCTCACTCATGGCTTCGGCGGCGACGTCGATGACGTCGGCCACGGCGATGCGGTGCCCGGCCTCCCGACTCAGGCTCGTCACCCCGGCGTCATCGATGCCGCAGGGAATCACGTTCTGCGCCCAGGACAGGTCGTTCGCGCAGTTCAGCGCGAACCCATGCATCGTCGCACGTTTCGACACCCGCATGCCGATGGCACACACCTTGCGCGCCTCCTCGTCCGGGGGCGTCACCCAGACCCCGCTGCGCCCCTCGACGGGCACGGTGTCCACGCCCACGGCGGAGCAGACGCCCATGAGAGTGCGCTCGAGATCGCGCACGAAGCCGACGACATCGATCGGGATCGGCAGCGTCACCAGCGGGTATCCGACCAACTGCTGGGGGCCGTGCCAGGTGATCTTCCCCCCGCGATCGATGTCGACCACCTCGGCGCCGTCCCGGGGGCGCTCGTGGTCCTGGGTGAGCTTCCCGGCGGTGTAGACGCTCTGGTGCTCCAGCAGCAGCAGGGTGTTCGGGCGCGTCCCGGCCACCACCTCGGCATGCAGCTCGCGCTGCAGTGCCCAGGCCGCGCGATAGTCGACGGGCCCGGCGGGCAGGCCGAACTCCTCATGCCGGTCTCCACCGGGCAGGGGTTCACTGAATCCGAGGCGTATCACGTCGAGCACCGCTCCAGGCTACTCCGCCTCTCACCTGGAGATTGTGGATGACCACGAGGGTGGTGGGGCCGGATGGGGTTCACTGCCCGTATGGACGACTTCGACGACGAGAGCTTCGTGCGTCCGGCCCTGTTCTCAGCGCCGGCGGCACCGCACGCGAGACGGGCTGCTGCGGTGTCCGGGGAGACCGGGCGCCGGCGGGTCGAGGGGAGCCGCGAGGAGCAGCTGCTGGGGTCGGCCACGTCGCCGCATGCGGTGCGCGTGCGCGGCCTCGAGGAGGGGGAGCGCGGGCGGATCCAGCAGGAGGCGCAGCTGCTGGCGACGCTCGAGGTCGCCGGGGTCGTCGCCGCACCGGCCGTCCTCGAGCTCGAGCACGAGGGCTATGTACGGGAGGTGGCTCCGGTCCTCGGCCGCCAGGTCGGCCGGCGGGCGGCTGAGGCGGGCACGCCGCCGACGGGGGAGCGGCGTGCCGTGGCGCGAGCCCGGGAGTCGCTGGACGAGTTGATCGGAGCTCTGCACGAGCGAGGCTGGGTGCTCGGCGCACCGCACGGCTGTGGGCTGGGGGTACGGTCGGATGGTTCGGTGCTGGCGCTGGAGCTGGACGGGCTCCGCCGCGAGCAGAGCCTCTCCGCCCGTCAGGCGGATCGCCGCTGGGTGGATTCCGTGCTCCAGGATCAGGACCGCACTCTGCGCCGTCGCGTGCACCTCGGGCGAGAACGCACCGAGCAGGACGCCCTGGTGCTGGGCGGGGAGCCTTCCTCGCAGGGATCCCGGCACCTTCCTGAACCGGCGCTGGCCGCGGTGGAGCAGGACGCTGCGTCCGTGCCTCAGCCCGCACCCTCGCAGCCCGCCTCATCGCCGAGCTCCCTGCCGGTCCCACGCCGACGACGCCGGGACGCTGCGGAATCCCGGCCCCAGCCGTCCGTGTCCGAGTCCCCTGCAGATCGGCCCGCGGTGGTCCCCGCAGGGTCCGGAGCCGACCATCGGGTGGGGGCCGCGATCCAGGAGGTGCTGCGCCAACCCCGTCTGCGCCGCACCGCCGTCTTCAGCGGCGCTCTGGTGCTGCTGTTGGGCGCCGTCGTGGGGCTGGGGGCCTGGTGGGCGCAGGATCGGGACGAACCGAGCACCGAGAGGGAGCAGCCGGTGGCCACGGTCCCGACAGAGGCCGCGCCGGCTCCCGCGCCGTCCATCGAGGAACCGCAGGTGCTCGTGGCGGAGCTCGCCGGAACGCGCCACGCCTACGTCACCGGCATCTCCGATCTGCCGGCCTCGGCCCCGGGCAGCGCCGCGCTGGCCGAGGACGAGCGCGTCCGGGACGCCTACACGGGCACCACCGTGCGGACAGGCGGCCCCGTGGTGCACTCCGCAGAGGTCATCGAGCAGCCGGGCTCCTCGCACACCGCCGTGCTGCACGCCGTCACCTCGATGCAGGAGCTCCACCTCCAGGAGGCCGACGGTGGCAGCGCCACGGTGCCCGCCAGCGCTGCGGTGACGGTCCGGCTCGTCCTGGAGTGGGACGGGGAGCAGTGGCGCATCGTCAGCGCCGCACAGCTGCAGGCGGCCGCGGCCCCCCGTGCCCCCTGAGCGATCCTCGGGACCCAGCTCGCTCGCCGCAACGCAGAGGAGGGGGCCCCCCCCCCCCCGGGGGGGGGGGCGCCGCCCAAAAAAACCCCCCCCCAACCAACCGACACACCCCCCCCCACCCACCCAAA
>JAKDUN010000255.1 GCA_030457675.1 Brachybacterium sp.
CGATGGTCGATCCTCGTGCTCGCGGGAGTGATGCTGCTGATGTCGCTGGGCATCGGCGCGCTCTCCACCCGCCCACGGTTCTTCAACTATCCGAGCGAGATCACCGCGAGCAACGCCCAGGCCGTCTACCGCGAAGGAGAGCGGATGCTGGTCTGGACGCTGCTCGCGATGCAGGCGATCTACCTCGGGATCGCTTGGGCGACGTTGGAGAGGGGTGGGGGCCTGCTGCTCGTCGTCGGGCTGATGGCACTGGTCGGCGCGTCGATCCTCGGAATCATCCGCATCGTTCGCGCCGCGCGCTGAGCCCCGACCTCAGACCTGCGCGAGGGCGAGGCCGATGTTGTCCGGCCCGCCGGCGGCCAGGGCCAGGTTCACGAGCGACCCGGCCAGGGCATCGAGATCCTCCGCTCCCTTCGTCAGCGCCCCGGCGAGCTCCGCGGGATCGACCACGGCGTGCAGTCCGTCGGTCGCCACCAGCACCAGGTCGTCGGGCTCGAGACGCCGCACCAGCAGATCCGGAGCCGTCGGCGCGCCCGCGGCCAGTGCCCGGTTCAGCACGGCCCGGTCCGGATGCGCGGCGACCTCCTCGGGGGAGAGCCGGCCGGCCTCGACCAGGGAGCGCAGGCGCGTGTGGTCCTGGGTGACGTGCTCGACCTGCTCGCCGCGCACCAGGACGGCGCGAGTGTCCCCGAGGTGGGCGAGGTGGAGCTTCTCGCCGTCGACCACCGCCGCGGTGAGGGTCGAGCCGGAGTCGCCGTCGGCCGGGACCAGCGCTTCGATCTCAGTCCAGGCGCTCTCCAGCGCGGCGAGCGGGGCGGCCGACGGGTCGGCGGCGAGCTCCCGCTCGAGCGCCGTAGCCAGCGTCGACAGGATCTGTGGGGCCAGCGCCTCCGCGCTGCCGAAGCCGTCCGCGACGGCGAGCAGGGTGCGGCTGCCCGGCTGCTCGCGCACGAGCACGGCGTCCTGCTGGGCGGTGCGCACGTGGCCCTGATGCAGCGCCGAGGCGGTGCGGGGCGTGGTGGTGGATGTGGTCATGATGCCCTCCGAGGGGAGTTCCCCGAGGTCATGGGCGAGGGCGGTGACGGCGGCGGCGCGGGAGAGGGCGTCGGCCTCCTCCTGACGCCACCAGGAGCGCAGCTCCGCAGCGGCGGCACCGGACTCCAGATCGCAGAGCACACCGATGCGGGCGAGACCCATCCCCAGGCCGCGCAGCGCGGCGATCAGTCGTGCCCGCTCCACCTGGTCCCTCCCGTAGGAGCGGTAGCCGGTGAAGGGGTCGACCCGCCGGGGCACCAGCAGCCCCGAGTCGGCGTAGAGGCGCAGCGCCTTGGGGCTCAGACCGCTCGCGGCGGCCAGCTCCCCGATGCTCAGCAGCGTCTCGTCCATGCGTTCCTCCGTCATGCCTCGCCCGGTCCCCCGGGCACCGGGGCCGTCCCGGTGATGACCACGCTCCGGACTGCCCCGGGGGGAGAGTCAAGCAGCGCGGAGGAAATTCCGTCGACCTGCCCCGATCCCACGTGATCCACTGACTCCATGCAGCTGACGATCCGCCCCCTGGACCCCACCTCCGAGGTCGAGCTCGACCAGTATCTCGCCCTCGAGACGGCGCTGGACGAGCACACCTACGGGGGCAGCCAGGCTCTCACTCGCGAGCAGCTGCGGGAGGGGCTCTCCGATTCTCCGTACTGGAGCACCCGGCGCTGGGTCGCGATCGCCGAGACCGTGGAGGGTGGGGAGAGCCTCGTCGGTCGTGCCGGTGTGTTCACCCCGCTGCAGGAGAACCTCGAGACGATCTCCGTCGGCGCCTCGGTGCACCCGGCATTCCGCGGCAGGGGCATCGCGACCGCGCTGGTCCAGGAGGCGCTGCTCCCTGCGATCCGCGACTCCGGCCGCACCCTGGTCGAGGCCTGCGGCGAGATCCCCGCCGACGGCGACCCCGACAGCCCCGACCAGCCCGTGAACCGCCTCGCGCGCCGACTCGGGATCAGCCGGAAGAACCTCGCCGTCTGCCGCGCCCTGCCGCTCCCGCTCGAGGAGACGCTGCTGGATGCCCTGCAGGCCGAGGCCGAGGAGAAGCTCGGCGAGCACCGCGTCGAGCTGTGGGACGGGGAGATCCCCGAGGAGCACCTGGCCGCCTACGGACTGCTCATGCGTCAACTCGAGCTCGACGAGCCCGATGAGGAGGTCGAGCACGAGGCGCCCGACTACACGCCGGAGCGGATCCGTGAGAGCGAACGCCGGATGCGCGAGGAGGGTCAGGTGCGGATCACCGCGGTGGCCATCGCGCCCGACGGCAGCTTCATCGGCAACTCCGAGATCCACGTCCACACCGCACCGCAGAGCACCCTCGGCTGGCAGGAGAACACCCTGGTGATGCCCGAGCACCGCGGGCATCGGCTGGGCCTCGCGCTGAAGGTCGCCACCCACCGGCAGCTGCGCGAGCGGGCTCCGCAGCTGCGAAGCCTGGTCACCTGGAACTCGCACGTGAACCCCTGGATGATCGAGATCAACGAGAAGCTCGGATACGAGATCGTCTACCGGGAGCTGGTGCTGCAGGGCCGACCCGCGCTCTGATTCCCCGACCCGCCGTGATTCCCCGACACGCCGTCCCACCTCCCGCCGCCTGCGGCCCGTCGGGCTAGGTTCGGCGTCATCGGAGGGGGTTGCAGATGAGCGTGCAGGCGAAGCACCGCAGGAAGACGCGGCGAGGGCGACCGCATGAGCAGTTCACCATCGCCATCGCGATCCTCTCGCTGGTGATGGCCGGGGGCATGGTCGCCGGCCTCGCGACCAGCACGGTCACGCCCGACGGCGGGGAGAAGGCGGCGGCCCAGGCGAGGTCCGGCGAACCCTCGAACACCACCCGCCTGGTGCACCTGGACCGCATCACCGGGGACATCACCCCGAAGTCCGTGGTCGCGAGCTCCACCGGCACCGTCATCGCCAACAACATGATGTACAGCCACTCCTCCACGCTGTACGACGCCGAGACCCTCGAGCTCACGAGCACCGTGGATGACACCGTGGACCTCGCCGAGTTCGGGTACCCGGAACGCGCCGGAGCGACCGAGGGCGCGCCCGTCGAGGCGGTGTTCTCGCCCGACGGGAAGTACGCCTACGTCTCCCAGTACCGGCTCCAGGGCCCCGGCGCGGGGGAGGTCGCGCACGACGACTGCCGCAATGGCGACCAGGTCGGGCCCTCCGCCGTGTTCCGCCTGGACATCGCGGCCGGGCAGTGGGACCAGGTGATCGAGGTGGGCCGGGTCCCGAAGTTCATCTCGCTGTCCGCCGACGGCACCCGCGCGCTGGTCTCGAACTGGTGCGACGAGACCGTCTCCGTGCTCGACCTCGAGGCCGGCGAGGAGATCCGCGTGATCGAGGTCGACGCCGCCCCCCGCGGCAGCGTGATCCTGCCGGACAACCGCACCGCCTACGTCACCGCGATGTACGCCGATGAGCTGTTCCGCGTCGACCTCGCCACCGGCGAGAGCGAGCTGGTGCTCGAGACCGGCCGCAAGCCCCGCCACCTGGTGCTCTCGCCCGACGCGAGCCGGCTCTACCTGACCGTCTCCGGCAGCGACTCCCTGGTCGAGCTCGACGCCGCCACCGGCGAGGTGCTGCGCACCGTCGAGACCGGCCGCGAGCCGCGCACCATGGCGATCTCCCCGGATGGCCGGGCGCTGTACGTCGTGAACTACTACGCGAACACGGTCTCCAAGTTCGACACCGACACTCTCGAGGAGATCCAGAGCGTCGAGGTGGGCAACAACCCCATCGGCATCACCTACGAGCCCACCGAGGGCCGGGTCTGGGTGGCGAACTATGCCGGCTCGATCGACGTCTTCGAGGACACGGCCCCTGGCGGCACCGTCGAGCCGTGAGAGATGATGGGGACATGAGCAACGACGCGCCGTCCCCGTCACCTGCGCAGTCCCCGGAGGACAGCCTGGTCACCGCCACTCGTGAGATCGCCGCCCCGGCAGAGACGATCTTCGAGCTGATCGCCGATCCCGCGCAGCAGCCCCGCTGGGACGGCAACGACAACCTCGCCGAGGCCGCGCCCGGTCAGCGGGCCCGGGCCGACGGCGATGTCTTCGTGATGACTCTGACCAATGGCGGGGTGCGCGAGAACCACGTGGTCGCCTTCGTCGAGGGCCGGGAGATCGTCTGGGCCCCCGCCCCCGAAGGGGAGGCTCCGTCCGGTCACCGCTGGGGCTGGATCCTCGAACCTCTCGACGACGACCGCACCCGCGTCACCCATCTCTACGACTACTCGGCTCTGCCCGCCGAGCAGGAGAAGCGCCTGGCCAAGGCGCGTCAGATGACGCCGGCGAAGCTGAGGGCCTCGATCGACCGCCTGGCGACGCTCGCCGAGGAGGGTGGGGACTCCTGAGAACGCCCGACGAGGAACCCGCAGCGCCCGTCGACCCGGCGCCCGTCGACCCGGCGCCCGTCGACCCGAAGACCCTCGGGCCGATGATGGCTCCTGATGTCGCCCGGATCGAGTCGGCGATCGAG
>JAKDUN010000256.1 GCA_030457675.1 Brachybacterium sp.
GGGCACTGAGGTGGGCACCACCGCCACGCAGCCCGCCGACGCCCCCGCCCCGACGCGTCGGCGGCCCGGGCTCACCTCCCGCCACCTCCACTTCATCGCGCTCGGCTCCGCGATCGGGACGGGCCTGTTCTACGGCTCGGCCGGCGCGATCCAGGCCGCGGGCCCCTCGGTGCTGCTGGTGTACCTGCTGGGCGGCGCGGTCGTGTACTTCATGCTGCGGGCGCTGGGCGAGATGGCGGTGCGGATGCCGATCCCCGGCTCCTTCGCCGAGTACACGCGCCGCTTCCTGAGCCCCTGGGCCGGGTACCTCACCGGCTGGATGTTCGCCTTCGAGATGCTGATCGTGTGCCTGGCGGACCTCACCGCGATCGCGATCTACATGCGCTTCTGGTTCCCGGACACCGCCCAGTGGCTCTGGGTGGCGCTCACGCTGCTGATCGTGGGCGCGGCGAACCTGGCCAGCGTGCGCTGGTTCGGCGAGCTCGAGTTCGCCTTCACGATCGTGAAGGTGGGGGCGGTGATCGCGATGATCGCGGGCGGCGCGGCGATCCTCGCGTTCGGCCTGGGCGATCCCTCGACGCCGACGGGCCTGGAGAACCTCACGGCCGACGGGGGCTTCCTCCCGCACGGCCCCGGCGGGATGATCAGCGCGTTCATCCTGGTGCTGTTCGCCTTCGGCGGCACCGAGATCATCGGCGTGGCCGGCACCGAGGCGGAGGACCCCGCCCGGGCCGTCCCCAAGGCCGTGAACACGGTGCCGGTGCGGATCCTGCTGTTCTACGTCCTCGCGATCGGGGTGATCCTGCTGATCACGCCGTGGCCGCAGATCACCGGGGAGCAGTCCCCGTTCGTGCAGATCTTCGACACCCTCGGCGTGAACTGGGCGGCGGCGCTGCTCAACGTCGTGGTGATCACCGCGGCGCTCTCCGCGATCAACGCGGACCTCTTCGGCGCCGGCCGCGTCGTCGCCGGGATGGCGCGGCAGCGCCTGGCCCCCGCGGCCCTGTCCCGCACGGTGCGCGGGGTGCCGGTGGTGACCACCCTGGCGATGCTCGGCGTGCTGGTCGTCGGCGTGGTGCTGAACTGGGCGCTGCCGGAGAGGGTGTTCACGATCGTCGCCTCGCTCGCCACCTTCGCCACCGTGTTCGTGTGGCTGATGATCCTGCTCGCCCAGGTCGCCTCCCGGCGCGGCATGAGCCGCGCCGAGCGGGACGCGCTGCAGTTCCCGGTGCCTCTGTGGCCCTACGGCCAGGTGTTCGCGATCGTGTTCATCCTGTTCACCTTCGGGATCATGGCCTGGCAGAGCCAGTACCACACGGCGCTGGCGGTGGGCGTGGGCTTCGTGGCGGTGATGAGCGCGGTCTACCTGGCCACCGGGCGCCACCGCCTCCCCGCGGCGGACTGACCGCTCCCGGGGCCCGGCCGAGCGGCACGGGGCGGCGTCCGAGGACGGGGCCCGGAAGGCACAATGGCAGCAGACACCGTCGTCGCCTCCGGGAGGGCCCCTATGTCCGAGATCGTCATCGTCGCCGCGGCACGCACTGCGCAGGGCCGGCTCCAGGGGGCGCTGTCCTCCTTCTCCGCCCCGCAGCTGGGAGCGTTCGCGATCCAGGGCGTGCTCGCGCGGGGCGGGATCGACGCCGCCGCGGTGGACGCCGTGATCATGGGCCAGGTGCTGCCGGCCGGCTCCGGCCAGAATCCGGCGCGCCAGGCCGCGCTCGGCGCCGGGATCGGCTGGGCCACCCCCGCGCACAGCGTGAACAAGGTGTGCCTCTCGGGCCTGACCGCCGTGATCGACGCGTCGCGCATGATCGCCTCCGGGGACGCGGAGGTGGTGGTCGCCGGCGGCATGGAGTCGATGTCCCAGGCGCCGCACCTGCTGATGGGCTCCCGCGCCGGCTGGAAGTACGGGGCGGTCGAGGCGCTGGACCACATGGCGCACGACGGCCTCACCGATGCCCACGACGGCGTGAGCATGGGCGAGTCCACCGAGCGGCACAATCCCCGCTTCAAGGTCACCCGCGAGGACCAGGACCGGGTCGCCGCCCTGTCCCATCAGCGCGCCGCCGCCGCGGCGGGCCTGCTCGCCGAGGAGATCGTGCCGGTCTCCGTGCCGCAGCGGCGCGGGGAGCCGCTCGAGGTCACGGCCGACGAGGGCACCCGCCCCGACACCACCGAGGAGTCCCTGGGCCGCCTGCGCCCCGCCTTCGCCGAGGGCGGCACGATCACCGCCGGGAACTCCTCCCAGATCTCCGACGGCGCGGCCGCGCTGGTGCTCACCACCTCCGCCCGCGCCGACGCGGAGGGCTGGCCGGTGATGGCCCGGCTCGGCGCGAACGGACAGACCGCCGGGCCGGACAGCTCCCTGCAGGCCCAGCCCGCCGACGCGATCGCCCGCGCCCTGCAGAAGCAGGGCATCACCGCCGCGGAGCTCGACCTCGTCGAGATCAACGAGGCCTTCGGCGCCGTCGTCGCGCACTCGCAGCGGGCGCTCGGCGTTCCCGCGGCGATCGTGAACGTCCACGGCGGCGGGAGCGCGCGCGGCCACCCGATCGGCGCCTCCGGCGCCCGGCTCGTGGTGCACATGGCGCACGAGCTGTCCCGTCGGGGCAGCGGCACCGCCGCGGTGGGGCTGTGCGGCGGGGGCGGCCAGGGCGAGGCGCTCGTGCTGCGGCGGTGACCGGGCCGGCGGCGAATCGGCCGACGGGGTCCGGGCCGACGGAGCCCGGGCCGATGCACCCCGACCAGCTCGTGCTCACCAAGCAGGTCGCGACCCGGCTGATCGCCGACCTGCTGCCCGGCACGGACCCGGCGACCGTGCGGCTCCTGCGCACCTCCGCGACCACGAGCACCGTGGTGCGGATCGGGGAGGACCTCGCGGCCCGCTTCCCGCTCGAGCCCGCGGACCCGGACATCGCCCGGGCGGCCCTCGCGGCCGAGCACGAGGCGATGGGCGAGTTCGCGGCCGTCTGTCCGCTGCCGGCCCCGGAGCCGGTCGCGCTCGGGGAGCCCTCGGCCGCGTTCCCGATGCCCTGGTCGGTGCAGACCTGGCTCCCGGGCGAGGTCGCGGACCCCGTCGCCCTCGAGGGCTCCGACGCCGCGGCCGACGACCTCGCCGCCCTGCTGCTCGCGCTGCGCGCCGTCCCGACCGGGGGCCGGCGCTTCCAGGGCCCCGGCCGCGGCGGCGACCTCACCGCCCACGAGGACTGGGTGCGCGAGTGCCTCGAACGCTCCCGCGACCTGCTGCCCGTCGCTCAGCTCGCCGCCAGCTGGGAGCGGTGGCGCACCCTCGAGCGGCGGGATCCGGACGTGATGAGCCACCGCGACCTGATCCCCGCGAACCTGCTCACGTCGGGCGGTCGCCTCGTCGGCGTGCTCGATGCCGGCGGGTACTCCCCCGCCGATCCGGCGCTGGACCTCGTCGGCGCCTGGCACCTGCTGGACGCGGAGCGGCGCGACCGGCTGCGAGCACGCCTGGGCTGCGCCGACCTCGAGTGGGAGCGCGGGGCGGCCTGGGCGTTCGTGCAGGCCATCGGGCTCGTCTGGTATTACGAGGACTCGAACCCGACGATGGCTCAGCTCGGCCGCTCCACCTGTCAGCGGCTGCCGGAGGACCCGCCGCCCGCGGGCGGGGCCTGATCGAGCACCAGCTGGAGGAAGGCGAGGTCGAGCCAGCGCCCGAACTTCGTGCCCACCTGCGGCAGGACGCCCACGCGGGTGAAGCCGAAGCGCTCGTGCAGGCGCACGGACCCCTCGTTGCTCGCGTCGATCCCGGCGACCATCACGTGGATCCCCTGTGCGCGGGCGCGCTCGAGCAGGGCGGTGAGCAGTGCCGAGCCGGTGCCGCGGCCGCGCAGTCCCTCGCGCACGTAGAGGGAGTGCTCGACGGTGTGGCGGTAGCCGTCGTGCGGCCGCCACGGCCCGTAGGTCGCGTACCCGAGCACGGTGCCGTCGTCCTCGAGGGCGACCAGCACGGGGAAGCCGCTCCCCTGCCGCTCGGCGAGCCAGGCGGCACGGTCGGCCGCGTCGACGAGGCGCTCGTTCCAGATCGCGGTGGTGTGCTCGACGGCGTGGTTGTAGATCGCGGCGATGCCGCCGGCGTGCTGCGCGGTCGCGTCGAGGATCTGCATCAGGGGCCTCCCGGGGCGTGGGGAACGCGCAGAGACTACGCCGCCGCACGGGCTCCCGGACGGGGTGCCCGCGCTCCGCGGCCGGAGGGTCCGCCCCGGGACTCCTGTCCCGGGCCCTGCATACCCCGCTGGGGTACGGTCGGGGCGGCCCCGCCGTCGTCCCGAAGGATCCTCATGCCCTCCGCCCTTCCGCGCCGCGCCCTGCTCGCCGCGCTCGCCGCGACCCCGCTGGTCCTCGCCGGCTGCTCCGCGTCCCCCTCGGCCGCGGGGGCGTTGCTGGCCCCTCACGGCCCGCCCGCCCGCGCGGCCCGCGAGGGGGTAGACCCCCGCGCGGCGCTGCCGCACGC
>JAKDUN010000257.1 GCA_030457675.1 Brachybacterium sp.
GCGGTGGGTGGGCGGCGCTGTGCCGCCACGTGCCGCGACGCGACGTGTGGCAACGAGACAGGTTCCAGAAGAGCGGTACTTCTCGAGTTGCGGCACGGGTGCTCGGTGGCCGCCACGAGAGAGGTTCCAGAAGAGCGGTACCTTTTCCGTCACGGCGGGTCGAGTGAGCGGGGCCAGCGTGCCGGACGAGCCCCGCCAGCAGGCCGCACGAGCCCCGCCAGCGTGCCGGACGAGCCCCGCCAGCAGGCCGCACGAGCCCCGCCAGCGTGCCGGACGAGCCCCGCCAGCAGGCCGGACGAGCCCCGCCAGCAGGCCGCGCGTGCGGGGCCGGCGGGTGCAACGTGCGGGGCCCGTGACCGCATGTGCCCCGGTGCACATGGCCTCGGGTGGTGCGAGGGCCCGGTTCCCTGGCATACTCACTCTCTGTATGTGCACGGGCCGGCCCTCTACCCGTCCGTGCGCGACACCCCGAGGACCGTCAGCGCCCGCATGACCCCACAGGCTGCGGCGGGACTCACCCGAACATCCCTGAAGGAGAGTCCACCCACGTGGCTGTCAAGATCCGTCTGAAGCGCATGGGCAAGACCCGTGCACCGCACTACCGCATCGTCGTCGCCGATTCGCGCAAGAAGCGCGACGGTGCCGTGCTCGAGCAGGTCGGCCAGTACCACCCCACCGAGGACCCCTCGTTCATCGAGATCAAGTCCGAGCGTGCGCAGTACTGGCTCAGCGTCGGCGCCCAGCCGACCGAGCAGGTCACCGCACTGCTGAAGGTCACCGGTGACTGGGCGAAGTTCAAGGGCGAGGGCGACGCCGCCGGCACGAGGAAGGACTCCGAGGCGAAGAAGACCACCGAGGAGCTCATCGCCGACGCCGACAAGGCCGCCGCTGAGTCCCGCGAGAGCGCGAAGAAGGCCAAGGCCACGAAGGACGCCGAGTCCTCTGAGGTCGCACCGGGTTCCGAGGAGGTTCCGGCCGAGGGCGAGACCACCGAGGACGCCGAGGCCGCGGCGACCGACGAGGCCTGACATGAGCTCTCGCGCCGAAGCCCTCGACCACCTCGTCCGCGGCATCGTCGATGAACCAGACGCTGTCGCCGTGACCGAGAAGTCCACGCGTCGCGGCCCGCTGCTCGAGGTCAGGGTCGGCGCCGCCGACCTCGGCCGAGTGATCGGCCGGTCCGGCCGCACCGCCCGTGCCCTGCGCACGGTGACGGCGGCGTTGTCCGACGACGACGTGCGAGTCGACATCGTCGACGTCGACCGGCGCTGAGGTGCCGCGAGCCACTCTGAGGAGCGGTGCTGCCGAACGGACCGAGAGGTTCGGGCAGCACCGCTCCTGGCGTTCGCGGCCGGGGCATTCACGGCCCGGAGGGCGACACCGCGGCTCGGGCCGAGCAGTCGCAGCCCGAGCAGTCGCAGCCCGAGCAGGCGCGACACTGCTGGGCGTGACCGTGCTGTTGGGCGGATGCAGCGCCGCAGGAGGGGGCACGGACCCGTCTCCGTCGGACTCCGCGACAGACTCCTCACCCACGGCGGCGCAGGAGCCCCAGGACGAGGCGGGCCTGAGCGCGGCCTGCACCACCTTCTGGGGCGATCCCGAGTACATCGACCCACTGTCCCGGACCGTGCTGGCGCACGCGGCCTCCGCCTCCGAGATCGGCCCCTCCGATCCGGACTTCTTCACCCTCACCAGCGACGATATCGAGACCGCTTTCGAGGGATCGCCCGCATCAGCGCAGGAGACCGCAGGGGTGCTGGCCGACTGGTTCCGCACCGAACCCGCGCGCGGTGCCGACGCCGACCTGGACGCGTTCCACAGCGCCTGGGAGGGCCTGGCCGGCAGCTGCCAGGAGGTCTCGGCGGCGGCGCAGTGGGCCGTGGCGTCGGGGGAGGACGGCACCAAGCCCGCCGCCCTCGTCTGCGCCGACGTCTTCGACACTCCCGGCACCCTGACCCATTTCGCCAACGCCAACGTGCTGACCTCGAACATGTTCAAGCTCGTGGGCCTGTACCCTCGCGCCGTCCCCGCCGACCGGGAGCAGGACGTGCAGGACACCGCCGAGCTGCTCTCGGCGGAGATCGCGGCGGTGGACGATGAGTCGGTGAGCTCCGCACTCGAGCAGGTTCGCGCCCCGTTCCTGGACGCACTGGACGGCGACACCTGGTCCGAAGGGCTGAGCGAACCACTGACCGAACTCGGTACCGCCTGCGAGGCGGTCGGCTACTCCTCCCCGGGGGTCGGGGAGATCGACAACGACGCCGTCGTCGGCGCCAGCGCCGAGGATCAGCACGGCACGAACCACGGAGGACGCTCATGAGCACGCTCGACGTCATCGTCGCAACCATCGGCAGGGCTCACGGGCTGCGCGGAGAGGTCGCGCTGACCCTGCGCACCGACCAGCCCGAGGAGCGCCTGCAGCCCGGCGCCGTCTTCACGGTCGAGGCCGCTGGACAGCCCCGCACTCTGACCGTGGGGACGACCCGAAGGCAGCAGGATCGCTGGTACGTGCGCTTCGATGAGGTCGCCGATCGCACCGACGCCGAATCCCTGCGCGGCATCGACCTGCAGATCGGGGTCGACGCCCAACAGGAGGCCGACGAGGATCCCGAGGCCTGGTACCCCTCGCAGCTCAAGGGCCTGAACGTCCAGCACATCGACGGGCGCGAGCTCGGCACCGTGGTCGGGATCGAGCACTACCCGGCGCAGGACCTGCTGATCGTGCGCACCACCGACCGTCGCCGCGTGCAGCTGCCCCTGGTCGAGGAGCTCGTGCCCGAGGTGGACCTCGAGGCCGGCGTGGTGATCGCCGACCCGCCCGGTGGGATGTTCGAAGCGCTCCCCGAGGACGAGCAGGGCCCCGAGCCCGAGACCTCCGCATCGGCTCGCACGGAGCGCTGAGGTCCCCCATGCGCATCGACGTCATCACGATCTTCCCCGAGTACCTCACCCCGCTGGATCTCTCGCTGATCGGCAAGGCCCGTCGCGAGGGCCTCGTCGACCTGCACGTCCACGACCTGCGGCAGTGGACCCATGACCGCCATCGCACGGTCGACGACACCCCGCTCGGCGGCGGTGCCGGCATGGTGATGAAGCCCGCACCGTGGGCGGCCGCCTTCTCCGGGGTGCGCGAGGCCGGCCACGCGGTGCTCGGGGCCGACGTCGAACCGCTGATCGTCTTCCCGAACCCGGCGGGCGAGCCCTTCGCCCAGAGCACGGCGCAGGAATGGTCCCAGTGCGAGTGGCTGGTGTTCGCCTGCGGACGCTACGAGGGCATCGACGAACGCGTCTACCAGCACCTGGCCGACATCGGCTGCGAGGTGGCGCTGGCCTCTCTCGGCGACTATGTGCTCAACGGCGGCGAGGTCGCGGTGCTCGCGTTCACCGAGGCCGTGGTGCGTCTGGTCCCGGGCGTGGTCGGCAACGCCGAGTCGCTGGTCGAGGAATCCCACTCCGAGGGACTGCTCGAGTACCCGCTCTATACGCGACCGGCGAGCTGGACCGATCCCGCCGGGGTGGTCCGCGAGGCGCCGCCGATCCTGCTGTCCGGGGACCATGCGAAGGTCGCCGCCTGGCGCCAGGAGCAGTCCGTCGCCCGCACCCGTGAGCGCCGGCCCGATCTGCTCACGCAGACCGACGGGGACGTCGCCGGGGCCTGAGCCGCGATGTCGACGGCTCCTGAACCGTCGGGAGAGCCGGGCCGTGACGCAGACGACACCTGGTGACGGTGATGACCAGCACGATCGGCATCCTCCAGGCTTGCCGCGCAGGCACCGCGCTGGCAGAATGACCCCTCGTGCGCACCGCGCGCCCCTCTGCCTCAGGGGAGGGCGCATCAGGCGGTCGGGCAGGTCCGTGGCGATGGGAGTCGCCGCCAGAGGCCCAGCACACCGGTACGGGGAGCATGCTCCTCGCCGGATCGACGGTTCCAGATGGACATCCTCCTCGGGGAGTCCCGCGAACGACGCCGTCCGACCTGAGGCGGAGGGCTGGAGAAAGACTATGCAGAAGCTCGATGAGCTCGACAAGGCGTCCCTGCGCGAGGACGTCCCCGCCTTCCGCGCCGGCGACAACGTCAAGGTGCACGTGAAGGTCATCGAGGGCAACCGCTCTCGTATCCAGATCTTCCAGGGCTACGTCATCGGCCGTCAGGGCCACGGCGTGGGCGAGACCTTCCGCGTCCGCAAGATCTCCTTCGGCGTCGGAGTGGAGCGTGTGTTCCCCGTCCACGCCCCGACCGTCGACAAGATCGAGGTCGTCACTCGCGGTGACGTGCGCCGCGCGAAGCTGTACTACCTGCGCAACCTCACGGGCAAGAAGGCCCGCATCAAGGAGAAGCGCAACCACTCCTGATCTCAGGCATGTCCCGCGACAGCGCGAACGGACGGGGGGGGGCCCCCCCCCCGGGGGGGGGCCCCCCCCCGGGGGGGGGGGGGGGGGG
>JAKDUN010000258.1 GCA_030457675.1 Brachybacterium sp.
GGGTGCTGGGTCGGGTGCTGACTGGAGGTCAGTCAGACTCCGGCAGCCGTCCGTGACGCCCGCACCAGGCGTTCGACGAGGTCCTCCGGGATCGGTCTGCTCGGGGTGAAGGTGATGCCGGTCTTGGTCGCCTTGAGGCCGGCGGCCGCGATCTCCTCGGCATGCCCGGAGAGGGCCTCTGCCTGGAGGTACAGCCCGCACTGCCTGCTGAATGCCGCATAGCTGGCGACGACCGTGCCGTCGATCATGAACCCCGGCATGTTGTAGGCCACCATCTCGTCGGCGTCCGGCAGGACGTGGCCCAGGATCGTGCGCAGCCGCTGCAGGGAGGGCTGGAACTTCTCGGGCGCCGCAACGATGTAGGCGTCGTGGTCGGATATAGCCATCATGGGGTGCCTCACCTCTGATCCCTCGGTGCTGTCGGAAACGTCGCTCGCTCCCGCCTGAGGCTATCTCGTCCGCGGTCAGGTGCCGGGACGGCGGCCGGCCCCCACGGCACTGCCGTCGGCGTGAGGACCTGCGTGCGAGGTTCCTACCGCACCGAGAGGGTGATCGGCTGCGGGGTGGAGCAGCAGGCGCTCTCCGCAGGAGCCGGCGCACAGCAGCTGTCCTCCGCGGGGGCCGGGGCGCAGCAGCCATCGTCGCTCGGTGCCGGGGCGTCGCAGCTGCCGCCGAGGTCGGTGGTGCAGACCCCGGTCTCCGGCAGCTCGAGGTGCACGGCGTCGGCCGCCTCGCGGTCCCCGGCCAGGCCGGCCGCGATGGATCGCACCTGCTCGTAGCCGGTGGCCATGAGAAAGGTGGGGGCGCGGCCATAGCTCTTCATCCCCACGATGTAGACGTTCTTCTCCGGGTGGGACAGGACCCGTTCGCCGTGGGGCTCGACCGAGCCGCAGGAGTGGAACTCGGGATCGATCAGCGGACCGAGCTGCGCGGGCGCCTCGACGGCCGCATCCAGGCTGAGACGGAGCTCGGAGAGCATGCCGAGCTGCGGCCGGAAGCCCGCGGCCGGCACCAGCACGTCGACCTGCTCGGCGCGCCCACCCTGCGGCGTCGTCGCGTGCACGACCAGCGCCTCCTCCTGCGCGAAGCTCGTGATCGTGAAGGAGGTGAGCACCTCGATGCGGCCGGACTCGACCAGGCCTCGCAGCCGAGTGCCGAGGGCTCCTCGTGCGGCGAGCTCATCCTGGTCACCGCCGCCGTAGACCCGCGATACATCCGCTGTCCGCACGGCCCAGGTGATCGTCGTGCCCGACTCCTGCTCGGCGAGGTCCGCGAGATCGAGCAGCGTGTTGGCGGCCGAGTGTCCGGCGCCGACCACCATGGCGCGCTTTCCGGCGAACGCGCCGCGATCGCGTCCGAGCACGTCGGGCAGCGAGCGGGTGATGCGGCCTGCGTCGCGGGCGTCGAGCTCGCCGGGGGCGAAGAGCCCGGCCTGGCCGAGCGGGTTCGGGGTGGACCAGGTGCCGGAGGCGTCGATGACGGCGGAGGCGAGGAGGTCCTCAGCGTCTTCGTCGGCGCCGTCGCCGCTCTCGAGGCGCACGAGGAAGGGCACGTCCTCGCGCCCGGCCGTGCGGGTCTTGTCGAGCCCATCTCGGGAGACGGCGACGACGCGCACGCCGCAGCGGATCGATCCTGCGAGCTCAGGCAGCTCGGCGAGGGGCTCGAGGTACTGCTCGCGCAGCTCCTGACCGGTGGGCAGCACGTCGCTGTCCGGCGCTGTCCAGCCACACGCGGCGAGGAGGCGCCCGGCGGCGGCATCGACGTTGTACTGCCAGGGCGAGAAGAGTCGGGTGTGACCCCAGTCGGCGATCGCGGCCGCGACCGTCGGGCCGGCTTCGAGCACCAGGAAGGGCAGGCCTCGCTCGCTCAGGTGGGCGGCGGCGGCCAGGCCGACGGGGCCGGCGCCGATGATGACCACGGGGTGCGGGGCCGTTGCGGTGGTGAGCACGGGGTTCTCCTTGCTGTCGGCGGCTGCCGGGGTCAGTTCGAGGCCTGGTTGAGCTCGGTCAGGAGCGCATGCACGCGGGTGTCGATGTCGTCGCGCACCAGGCGCATCCGCTCCGCGCCCTCGATACCGCGCTCCGAGGGCTCGTCGGTGTCCCACACCTCGATCGGTGCGGTCTGCCCCTCGACGGGCTCGACCTGCGCCTCGGTGCCGATGATCACGACGCGATCGGCGGCGCGGAGCATGTCGTCGGTGAGCTGCCTGGGCTGCTCACCCTCCATGGAGGCGCGGATCTCGGCGACGGAGGCGGCGGAGGCCTGGTTCAGGGCGCCGCCGGGCTTCGTGCCGGCGCTGGCCGCCTCGACGGCGTCACCGGCGGCGTGGCGCATGAGGGCGGCGGCCATCTGCGACTTGCCGCCGTTCTTCACGCAGACGAAGAGGACGTGGGGAGTGGTGGGGTTCTGAGTGCTCATGCGGAGACCTTCTCGGGAGTGCGAGCTGGGACGGTGGGATCGCCGGGGAAGAGCCGGCGACCCAGCCACAGCGAGACGTAGACCAGCCCCACCAGCACCGGCACCTCGATGAGGGGGCCGACGACGCCGGCGAGCGCCTGGCCGGAGGTGACGCCGAAGGTGCCGATCGCGACGGCGATGGCGAGCTCGAAGTTGTTGCCGGAAGCGGTGAACGCGACGGTGGTGGACTTCGCATAGTTCAGCCCGACGCCGCGCGCCACGAACAGCGAGACCAGGAACATGCCCACGAAGTACGCCAGCAGCGGCAGCGCGATCCGGGCCACGTCCCAGGGGCTGGAGGTGATCGCCTCGCCCTGCAGGGCGAACAGCAGCACGATGGTGAACAGCAGGCCGTACATGGCGAAGGGGCCGATGCGGGGCAGGAAGCGGTTCTCGTACCAGTCGCGACCCTTGGCCCGTTCGCCGTAGACGCGGGTGAGGAAGCCCGCCAGCAGGGGGATCCCGAGGAACACCAGCACCGACAGCACGATCGCACCCAGCGAGAACTCGGCGGAGGTCACGGGCAGGCCCAGCCAGGCCGGCAGCACCTGCAGGTAGAACCAGCCGAGCGCTCCGAAGGCCACGACCTGGAAGACGGAGTTGATCGCCACCAGCACCGCGGCGGCCTCACGGTCCCCGCAGGCGAGATCGTTCCAGATGAACACCATCGCGATGCAGCGGGCGAGCCCGACGATGATCAGCCCGGTGCGGTACTCGGGCAGGTCCGCGAGCAGCGCCCAGGCCAGGGCGAACATGAGCGCGGGGCCCACGATCCAGTTCAGCACCAGGGATAGCGCCATCAGCTTCCGGTCGGCGGTCACGCGACGGGTCTCGTCGTAGCGGACCTTCGCCAGGACCGGATACATCATCACCAGCAGCCCGATCGCGATCGGCACCGAGATCCCGGCCACGGACATGCTCTCCAGCGCCTGGTTCAGCCCGGGCACGAAGCGCCCCAGCGCCAGGCCGAGGATCATGGCGGCGATGATCCAGACCGGCAGGAACCGGTCCAGGAACGACATCTCCCCGGCGACACCGGTCGGTGCGCTGGGTGCGGTGGTCGTCGTCATGACGGGGCCTGCCTCTTCCTATAGACGGATATCGATGCGAACGCTAACCTGTCGCATAGACGAACGTCAATGTAAGGTGTGTCCATGTCCTCCACCACGTCCTCCCGCCCGGTGAGCATCACGATCCGTGACGCGGACGCCGGGCCCGGCACCGTCGGTTGCGGCCCGCAGCCCACTGCGGATGCCTCGTCGTGCGAGCCGGGATCGTCGGCCGCGCTCGACTGCTGCGCGCTCGGCGCCGGCCCTATCGACGTGGCGGAGGCGGAGCACCTGGCCGTGCGGTTGAAGGCGCTCTCGGACCCGACCCGGCTCCAGCTGCTGTCCCACGTCGCGGCACGCGGCTGCGGGGACGTGTGCGCCTGCGATCTCACCGAGCCGCTGGGGATCTCGCAGCCCACCGTCAGCCACCACATGAAGAAGCTGGTCGAGGCCGGTCTGCTGACCCGCGAACAGAAGGGACGCTGGGCCCACTACTCGGTGGTCCCCGCGGCCTTCGCGGAGCTGCGCACCTTCCTCGACCTGTCCTGACCCCACTCGCCTGACCCCACTCGTCCCCCCACACCGGCACCGCCCACTCACCATCTCCCAGGAGACCTCATGCCCGATCGCCCCAGCGTCCTGTTCGTCTGCGTCCACAACGCCGGCCGCTCCCAGATGGCCGCCGGCTGGCTGCGCCACCTCGCGGGCGAGAGCATCGAGGTGCGCTCGGCCGGCTCCGCCCCCGCGGCGTCGATCAACCCCGCCGCGGTCGAGGCGATGGCCGAGGAGGGCGTCGACATCACGTCCGCCAGCCCCACGGTGCTCACCGCCGACGCCGTCCAGCAGTCCGACGTGGTGATCACGATGGGCTGCGGCGACGCCTGCCCGATCTTCCCCGGCAAGCGCTACGAGGACTGGGAGCTGCCCGA
>JAKDUN010000259.1 GCA_030457675.1 Brachybacterium sp.
AACGGGGCGTGGAACACCATCCGCGGTGTGGCCTCGGCGTCCGCAGCACGGCGGTACATCTCCACCTGCCTGGTGGTGAAGGCTCCGGTAGAGAAGGTGTCCCGAGCGCCGGCCCGCGCGGAGTCGCGCTCCTCGCGCCGCATAGCCTTCCGCTCGCGGGCCATGGTGACCATCGCCTCGCTCAGCGCGGTGGGATCGTCGACGGGGACGACGATCCCACTGACCGGATCGACCCAGGTGCGGCCTCCCCAGGTGGCGGTCGCGATCGTGGAGAGCCCGGTCGCACGGGCTTCGCCCAGCACCGTCCCGCCGGCCTCAACGGCGCTCGCCAGCACGAGGCAATGGCAGCGAGCCATGAGGTCCGGAAGGTGCTCGCGGTCCACACTGCCCAGCACCTCCACTCGCTCCGCGAGGCCAATCGCTTCCACGTGCGCGCGCAGCTCCTCCACCCGCTGCGGGGCCCCGCCGGCGATCAGCAGTCGGGCCTCGATCGTTTCCGTGGCCCGCCCGAATGCTCCGATGGTCTCCTCGACGCGCTTGTTGGGCAAGAGATTCGAGACGTGCAGGAAGGTGTACGGGGAGCACTCCTCCGCGGCGGAGGTCACAGACTCGAAGAAGGGCCCGGGCACCGGCAGCGGGATCACCTCCGGGCGGGGGATGTCGTAGTGCTCAGCGATCGCCTCGGAGAACGGCTCGCTGACTGTGGCAACCACGGCCGCATCGGCGAGGGCATGGAGCAGATGCGCACGACGTTGGGGCGAGCGCGCGACGGTGAGGCTCGAGGGTCGGTGCTCTGTGACCACGACGCCACAACCCCACCGCACGCCCAGATCCTGGGCGATCAGCAGCCCGGGCGTCACCGAGTGAGCGTGGATCACGTCGGGAAGGGCCTCGTGCACGGAGCGGTAGGCCCTCTCGGCGAGCCCGCCCAACAGCTCCTGCTCGGCACGCTGGAGAAACTTCGGTAGGGCAGGCACCGTCACGCGGATCACCGTGAGGTCGCCGTCGTGCTCGAGCGTCGGGGCATCGGCGCGCCATCGGGTCAACGGGATCATGCGCGGAGCCAGGATGGTCACCTCATGACCGGCCTCCGCCACCATGGCGGCCTGCTCGCGGAAGAAGGAGCCGTTCAGCGGCTGTTCTGCATCGGGGTACCAGGACGGGACGATGAGGACTCTCATGGTGGGTCTCCTGGGTTCACTCGGTGGGGTCGCCGCGCCCGGTCGAGCGGGCGGACTGTCTCGCAGGTCAGGGGGTGGGTTCCGCTCCCGCATCGACTTCGTCCGTCCCCTCGGGCCGTCTGCGATCGTAGCCCCGCGCCGCCAGCAACGACATTCCCAGCATGATCGCCAGCATGGCCGCCATCAGCAGCCCGAGCCAGAAGACCGTGTCGAGCAGGGCCAGCGGCGAGAAGTAGAGGAGGGACAGCGGCGCCGCGCAGAACACGATCGAGAAGGCGAGCATCCACTGCTGGTTGTCGGTCACGACGAAGACCGTCGAGATCGGGGAGGTCACCAGCTGCATCGCCAGCCATGGGGTCAGAGCACGGGCGAAGTCCCCGGCCATGTCCCACTGCTGTCCGAAGACGAGGATGAACATCCACGGCGAGACCAGATAGATCAGGCCGAAGGGGACGATGGCGATCAGCATCGACCGGATCATCGTGGACCGCACGAGCGGGAGCATCTCCCCCGGCCTCACCCGGGCCAGCTTCTGGAAGAACACCTGGGAGATCGCGCTGTTGATGAGTCCGATGGGCACCTGGAGGATCCGCCACGCCAGGTTGAACTGGCCCACCGCACCGAGCGCCACGGTGCCGATCAGCAGGGTGATTCCGTTGATCCGCACAGAGTCCACCAGCGCATTGGGCATGTTCAACAGCGGCATCTTCTTGTACCGCCCCACCAGCTCGCGCCCGCTGGCGGTCCCCTCCGGGATCGGTCGGAAGAGGTCCCTGGCGCGCAGCCGCAGGTTGACGAAGGCGAAGGCCTGGCCGATGAGGGTGCCGAAGATGAGCCCGGGGAGCGTGCGCAGCCCCACGAGTCCGAAGCCGAGCTGTCCACCGGCTGCGCCGATCGCCTGCTGGACCCGGTTCAGGGAGATGGTCCGATAGTCGGTCTTCCGGTTGAACCAGAACTGCATCATCGTGGCCTGCGCGACGAAGAACACCGTGAACCCGCCCATGACCAGCCAGGAGGCCAGAGCCGGGTCTCCGTACTGCGCGATCACGAGATCCCGCAGCACGAGCGCTGCCAGGGTGAACAGGCCGGCGACGACCACGTTGCAGTATGTCGCCACCCGCGCGATGCGGCGGGCCTCGTCATCGTCCTCCGGAAGCATGATCGTCATGTCCAGGCGCAGCGAGGCGATGGTGGTGGCGATGGCGGTCAGCGAACCGAAAATCGCGAACTGGCCGAAGGCCTCGGGAGTGAACAGACGGGCGGTGATGACCGAGACACCCATCACGACGATCTGCGCGATCGCCGTCCCGGTGAGCAGCACCATGATGTGACGAAGGGTCGGGTACTTCGTGATGAGCTTCTGAACCCGGCCGCGGATCCCGGAGGACGACATCAACTCCGGACCACCTCGCGATCGGTATGAGTACGATGAACTCGCGGGTCACGCGGACTCGCGTCCCGGCGCGCCGCCCTCGAGGAGCTCATGCTGACCGTCGTCCCGCATCTTAGTACACGGTGGACCGGGGACGACCGGGGCCAGTTCCTGCGCGTGGCACCGGGCACCGTGCTGCCCTCGCCCCTGAGCGCGGACCTGCTGCGCCGCAGCGACGAGCTCTACGCCGCGGTGCTGGTCACCGATGACGAGATCCTGCTGCTCACCGATCACCTGCGCTCCTGGCCCCTCTTCTATGCGGTCCACGGCGAGACGGTCCACGTGGGCGAGGACGCCTTCTCCGTCGCGGACGCCCTCGGCGGCCGCACGCTCGAGGCGGGCGCCGCTGCCGAGTTCCTGCACACCGGCTACGTGCTCGGGGACCGCTCCCTGCTGCGCGGGGTCCGCCAGGTGCCGGCCGGCACCACCGTGCGGATCGATCGCGGTACCGGTGAGATCACGCGCCGGCTGGAACGCCGCCTGCGCCTGCGCGAGCCCGAGTTCGAGGACGTCCCCTCCTTCACCCGGGCGTTCACGGAGGCGCTGGATACGGCGATGTCGCGGCTGTACGAGCGCGCGGACGGACGGGTCATCGCCCTGCCGCTCTCGGCCGGTCTCGACTCCCGTCTGCTGGCGGCACTGCTCGCCCGCGACGGCTACCCGCATGTGCAGACCTTCACCTACGGGCTCCCGGACAATGCCGAGGCACAGGCCTCCGCACGGATCGCAGCGAGCCTCAGCCTGCCGTGGCGTCAGGTGGCGCACACCCCCGAGCAGCTGCGCCGGGCATGGGCCGAGCCCTCCACCGCCGCCTTCCTGCGGGAGGCCTCGGGTGGGGCCGCGCTCCCCCACGTCCAGGACTGGTTCGCGATGCAGTCGCTCACCGCCGACGGGACCCTGCCGCCAGGCAGCATCGTGATCCCGGGCCATACGGTGGTCAGCACCGCGAAGGACGAGCCCCTGCGCCATGGTCGCGAGGTGGAGCCGGCCGCGGTGGTGCGCTCGCTCGAGCCCTGGCACTTCTCCCTGCGTTCACGGCCCGCTCGGGCGGTCCGCCTCCCGTCGGTGATCCACGAACTGCAAGACTTCTTCACCGAGGTGTCGCTGAGCGGTGACCGCCGGGACACGATGGATGCGGTGCGCTGGTTCTGGCAGCGGGAGCGGCAGTCGAAGTACATCCTCAACTCGATGCGGGGTTATGAGCACGTCGGGCTCGAGTGGGCACTGCCGATGCACGAGCTGCCGGTGTGGGAGGTCTATGAGGCGGCCCCGGATGCGGCGATCGCCTCTCGCGAGTGGTACCGGGCGCTGACGGAGGAGATCTACGCGTCCGTCAGCGGAGAGCCGGCGCCCACCCGCGCCCCCCGCTCGACGGAGCGTTCCCTCGCCCGGCGCACTGCAGCGACCGTGGCCAAGTGCACCGGGCTGCCGCAGCTGCGGTCGCGGGTGCGGACGGTGCGCGCGGTGGTCGACCATCCGCTCGGCTTCGATGCATTGATCACGGGTGCATCGCGGCGTGAGGTCGCGCTCCGGACGGCGCGCGGGATGACGCCGCTCGGCGAGTTCGCCGAGCTGTTCCTGGCAGATGAGTGGGTACCGGGAAGCGACCTGTTCTCCTCCCGACGCAGCTGACGGCGCTCACGCCCGCCGGTGCGGTAACGGGCGCCGTCGAACAGCATCGCCGCGATCAGTCCAGCGTGACCACGCGTCCGTCCAGCGCACTCTCCAGCACGGCCTCGACGGTGCGGACGGTGTGCAGGCCCTCGCGCATGGTGACGATGTT
>JAKDUN010000260.1 GCA_030457675.1 Brachybacterium sp.
CCGGTCACGCCGGGGGTGTCACGCACGACTCGCCAGGACTCGGTGGTCAGATCCATGCGCACCAGCACGTACCCGGGCACGCGGACGCGGCGGACGATCTTCTTCTGGCCGTTCTTGACCTCGGTCGCGTCCTCCATGGGGACCTGGGTCTCGAAGATGTAGTCCTCCATGTCCTGGGTCTCGGTGCGCGTGGCCAGCTGGGTCTTCACGCGGTTCTCGTGACCGGAGTAGGAGTGGATGACGTACCACTCACCGGGAGAGGCACGCAGGTGGCGCTTGAGCTGCACCAGCGGGTCCTCCTCCTCGGGCTCCTCGGAGTCGGCGGCGTCCGCGCTCTCGGCGGGCTCCCCCTCACCGGCGTCCGCACCCTCCGCAGCCTCAGCATCCGCGGCGTCGGCGCCCTCGGCGGCGGCATCCTCGACCTCGACGGCCGGTGCAGCCTCGTCGACGGGCGCGGACTCCTCTGCGGCGTTCTCGCCCACAGCGGCATCGGGCGCCTCAGCACTCTGCGGCGCGGCGTCCACGGCGGAGGAGGAGAACGAGAGGGAGTCGTCGAGGTCCTGGTAGGACTCGTCGGGGGTGGAGGTCTGATCGCTCATCGGCGGGAACCTGCCTTCCTGGCGGCGTGGAACTGATCGGTCACGGTGCGGTGTGCGGGGCGGCGGTACGGCCCGCGGCTCACAGGTCGGGGACCGTGAAGGCGATCCTGGACAGCCAGCTGAACACGGCGTCGAGACCGAAGATCAGCAGGATCATGAAGAAGACGAACATCAGGACCGTGAACGAGTACAGGATCAGTTCCCGACGCGTCGGGACGACGACCTTCCTCAGCTCCGCGATCACCTGGCGGACGAACAGACCGATCGCCAGGAACGGGTTCTTCGCCCCGGAGCCCTGGGCGTCGGCACTGCTCGGTGTCGACGGGGCGTTCTGGCTGGAGTTCACTCTGGACTGTCCGATCTCATCGAGGTCATCCGCATCCGACCGGGTGAACCCGGCCGGATCGGCAGGGCAGACAGGGCTCGAACCTGCAACCTGCGGTTTTGGAGACCGCTGCGCTACCAATTGCGCCACTGCCCTTCATGAGGACCAGACCCCATGAGGTCATGTCCGCAGGCCCTCGGAAGGGCCTGTGGTTCTGACCAGCGACCAGCATACAAGCCCCAGGGAGCTCGTGCGAATCGACCGGCGCCAGATCACACGATCAGGAGACACAGACCACTCACCCGCTCCCCTCCCCCGCCGCTGCGGGCAAGCCGTCCCGGGGCCCATCCACCAGCGCGTCGGCCTGGCGGCAGGCGGCGAGCTCTGCCACGATAGTGAAGTGACCACCGACGATGCCAGCAACTCCGCGACCAGCCCCCAGACCTCCCCGCACGGCGCCGAGCACACCGCTCAGCATGCCCGCATCTCGCAGCGGGTGGAAATGATCCAGCCCTCCGCGACCCTTGCGGTCGACGCCACGGCCAAGGCCCTCAAGGCTGCCGGCCGTCCCGTGATCGGATTCGGGGCCGGCGAGCCCGACTTCCCCACCCCGGCGCACATCGTCGAGGAGGCGGTCCAGGCCGCTCAGGATCCGCGCAACCACCGCTACTCCGCCACCGGCGGCCTCCCCGAGCTCAAGCAGGCGCTGGCGGAGTCCTTCTCCGGCTCCACCGGTCTGGAGATCGATCCCGCGCAGGTGCTCGTGACCAACGGCGGCAAGCAGGCCGTCTTCCAGACCTTCGCGACCCTGCTGGATCCGGGCGACGAGGTCATCCTCCCCGCCCCGTACTGGACCACCTACCCCGAGGCGATCCGCCAGGCCGGCGCCACCGAGGTGCCGGTCCTCGCCGGAGTGGAGCAGAACTACGTCCCGACCGTGGAGCAGCTCGAGGCGGCCCGCACCGAGCGGACCCGCGCCCTGTTGCTGTGCTCGCCCTCGAACCCCACCGGAGTGGTGCTCACCCCGGAGCAGGTCACCGAGATCGGGCGCTGGGCGCTCGAGCACGGGATCTGGGTGGTCACCGACGAGATCTACCAGGCCCTCACCTATGACCAGATGCCGTTCACCTCGGTGCTGAAGGCGGTGCCGGAGCTGGCGGAGACCACGGTGCTGCTGGGCGGGGTGGCGAAGTCCTTCGCGATGACCGGCTGGCGCGTGGGCTGGATGGTCGGTCCCACCGACGTCATCAAGGCGGCGACCAACCTGCAGTCCCACCTCACCTCGCACGTCAACAACATCGCACAGCGGGCGGCGGTGGCCGCGCTGACGGGCCCGAGTGAGCCCGTCGAGGAGATGCGGGTGGCCTTCGACCGTCGGCGCCGGCTGATCGTCGAGAAGCTCGCCCAGGTGCCGGGCTTCACGGTGCCCACCCCGACCGGCGCGTTCTATGCCTTCCCGGACGTCTCCCAGGCGCTGGGCCGGACGATCCGAGGCCGGACGATCACCACCTCCACGGACCTGGCCACCGTGATCCTCGAGGAGGGGGAGGTCGCAGCGGTCCCCGGTGAGGCCTTCGGCGCCCCGGGTCACCTGCGCTTCTCCTACGCGCTGGCCGACGACGACATCATCGAGGGCATCGACCGGGTGATCGCGCTGCTGTCCGAATGAGCGCGGGATCGGTGCGTCACGTGATGCCTCGGGCATGAGCGCGGTCGGCGGCGTCCACCGCGATCTCGCCACGTTGCCCAAGGCCCATCTGCACCTGCACTTCACGGGGTCGATGCGCCCCACCACGCTGTGGGAGCTGGCGGCGGAGCGGGGTCTGCGACTGCCCCGCTCGCTCACCGACGACGTCGCGATGCAGGTCGAGCCGACGCATCGGGGCTGGTTCCGCTTCCAGCGCCAGTACGACACGGCGCGCGCCGTGGTCGACTCCGAGCAGGCGATGCGGAGGCTCCTCCACGAGGCCGCCGAGGACGACGCGGCCGAGGGCTCGGGCCGCCTCGAGCTGCAGGTGGACCCCACCAGCTATGCCCCGTTCGTGGGCGGGCTGACCCCGGCCATCGAGATCGTGCTGGACCAGGCCGCCCGCTCGGAGCAGGAGACCGGAGTGAGCATCGGGATCGTCATCGCCGCCTCCCGCACCCGGCATCCGCTGGACGCGCGCACGCTCGCCCGCCTGGCGGCCCGCAACGCCGGTCCGGTGGTCGGCTTCGGGCTCTCCAACGACGAGCGGCGCGGCACCACCGCCGATTTCGGCCCGGCGTTCCGGATCGCGCGCGAGGCCGGCCTGCTGTCGGTGCCGCACGGCGGAGAGCTGCTGGGCCCCTCCCACGTCCGCGACGTGGTGGAGCATCTGGGACCGCACCGGCTGGGCCACGGGGTGCGGGCGGCCGAGGATCCTGCGCTGCTGGACCGGGTGGTCGAGGCCGGGATCGGTCTCGAGGTGTGCCCGGCCTCCAACGCGTCCCTGGGCGTGGTGGAGCAGGCGGCCGACGTGCCGCTGCGGCGCCTGACGGCTGCCGGGGCCCGGATCGCCCTGGGGGCCGACGACCCGCTGCTGTTCGGCTCGCGCCTGCTGGACCAGTACGAGACCGCGCGGATGATCGGCTTCGACGACACCGAGATCGCGGAGCTCGCCGCCTCCTCGATCCGCATCTCCTCCGCGCCCGACGCGGTGAAGGAGCACCTGCTCGGCGGCGTCCGGGCCTGGCTGGCCTCCGCCCCGGCGACGCTCTGAGCGCGCGGCCCGTCGGCACCGGCCGTGGCCTCAGCGGTCCTGTCCGGCGCCCTCCGCGGGCAGGGCGAGGAAGAACTCCGGGGCGTCGAAGCCGTGATCGGTGAACGCCTCGGCGATCTCGGAGGCCACGCTCTGCGCCTGCGCAGCCTCGACCAGGGCGATGGTCGAGCCTCCGAAGCCGCCGCCGGTCATCCGGGCTCCGTGGGCGCCGGCCCGCCGGGCCGCCTCCACCGCGACGTCGAGCTGGGGGACGGTCACCTCGTAGTCCTCGCGCAGGGAGTCGTGCGAGGCGTTCAGCAGGGCGCCGAGCTCCGTGACGTGCTCCCGCACGGTGCCCTCCCCGAGGAGGGCGTCGAACTCCCTCACCCGCTGGATCTCGGTGATCACGTGGCGGGCGCGGCGGCGCACCACCGCGTCGTCGATCCGGGAGAGCAGCGGCTCCAGCTGGGCGGGATCGGCGTCCCGCAGCGTCGGCACGCCTAGGGCCCGGGCGGCGCGCTCGCTGTCGGCGCGGCGTGCGGTGTATTCACCGTCGACGTGCGAGTGCTCGGCGCGGGTGTCCGTGATCAGCAGCGCGAGGCCCTGGGAGGCGAGATCCCACGGCACCGGGCGGGTGGAGAAGTCTCGGCAGTCCAGGAAGAGCGCATGCCCCTCCCGGGAGAGCACCGAGGCGGACTGGTCCAGGCCGCCCGTGGAGGCGCCCGCGAAGTCGGTCTCGGCGG
>JAKDUN010000261.1 GCA_030457675.1 Brachybacterium sp.
GGGGGGGGGGGGGGGGCGTCCGGGGGGGTTGTGGGGGGGGGGGGGGGGGGGGGGTCCCCCACCCCCGCCCGCTGCTGCGTTCGGGCTACGGGGCGGTGTCGCGAGTCGGGACGATGTAGAACAGCTGGCGACCGCGGGCAGGGGTGAATCCATGGCGCATGTACTTCGTGTGCAGCTCGGCCGAGTGGGCGACAGCGGTGACGACGACGCCAGGGGGAATGACGGTGCGCAGGAGGGTCCGGGCGAGCCGCGCTGCGGCGGCCTTGGCGTCGGGGAGCTGCGCAAGCATCATGAGGTCCCAGCGCTCCCCTGCCAGGATCTTGCGTCGGAGCGGGCGCAGCCGCCCTAGCGAGGCGCTGCGCGCGGGCCTCGTCGGCCGCGGTGGAGGTCGGGCCGTACAGCTCGAGGGCCTCGATGAAGGCGTCGGGTGTGCTGGTGTGCTGGCATGCTGGGTTGTCAGTGAGCTGTCTTGTTGGCGAGCTTCTGATTGATGGCGTCCTGGATCCATTCCTGAACGCTGACGTCCTCGGCGAGAGCCGCAGCCTTCACGTCCTTGTGGAGCGACTTCAGGAGTCGGATGGTCAGCTTGCTCATCTCGTCGGCTGCCAGCGAGGACGGGTCGATGAAGGCGTCCTTGGCGCTGCCGGTCGAGCGGGCGTTGGCTCGAGGGCGGGCGGCGAAGCGGTCTGCGGGTTTGGTGGCCATGGTCAGAGCACCTCCAGGAGTTCGGTGGTGAGGTCGTCGAAGCGGAACTTGCTCGGATTCGGGATGGTGCCGCGGAGTCGCCCGATAGAGACGCTGGCGGGGATGACGGTTTCGAACCGGCCGACGCCTCGCTCATCGAGGAGTGAGGCGAAGTCGGCGGCATCGTTCGTGCGTCCGTCGAAGCGGGATAGGAGCACGTAGGTGGGGACCTGGGTGGCGGTGACCTCGACGGTGCTCCAGGTGCGGTCGGTGTCCATGAACCCCGGTGGTGTGGGGACGATGATGAGGTCGGCGACCTTCACGGCTGCATCCACGACGCTCGGGTCGGTGGGGGGCGTGTCGATGACGGTGAAGTCGGTGGTCGGCTTGTAGCTGCGGAGGCTGGCGTGGTTGGCGGGTCGGATTTCGAACGGCAGGGGCGTGCCGTCTTCGTCGGCGATTCGTGCCCAGTCGGTGGCGGACCCTTGGGTATCCATGTCGAGCACGGTCACGGTGTGCCCAAGTTCGGCGAGTTGGGTCGCGATGAGGATGGCGGCCGTGGTCTTGCCGACGCCACCCTTCAGGTTCACTACAGCGATCGTCTTCATGTTTGCCACCATACTGGCGTGCTGGCGTGCTGGCAAGACAGCGCGCCATCTTGACGGCATGCCGTCATGCCGGTGTCGGCCGGGTTTGGCGGCGTGCGGCGCGAAGGGCGCTGCAGAGGAGGATCGCGAGGAGTAGGCCGGCTATGGCGCAGAGGATCGCGACGGCCTGTGCTGCACCGAGGAAGGTGGTGGCTGCGTTGGGGTGCTTCTGGTGGATGACGTAGTAGAACGAGGCGATGCCGTTGTTCATCACGTGGGCTAGAAAGAGGGGCCAGATGCGGCCGGTCGCGATGTAAAGCAGTGCGAGGGCGAGAGCCCAGACGAGGTGGCCGGGGATCGCGATCACGCCGTAGTAGACGTGGAACGCGGTCCGCAGCAGGACGGCGGTGATGAGGATGGTCGGCCAGCGGTGGCCGGCGGCGCGCAGTGCGACCACGGGGACGGCGAGGACGATGATCTCTTCAACGGCGCCGCTGAGCATGCTGTCGTAGACGAGGAGGGCCGCGGCATCGGGGCTGCTCGGGGGAGTCCAGGGGAAGGAGTTTTGGTCCGGTAGTCCGGGGATCGTTTCCAGTGCGTTGGTGATGACGCCTCGCATCTGGAAGATCAGCGTCGCGAGGAGGAAGGTGGCGACGCTGCCGCGCCAGCCTGCTGGCATGCCGGCACCGATGGTGGATGGAGGGGTGTCGGTGGTCTTGGCGAGGAGCTGCAGTATGGCGAGGCCTGCGAAGGTGAGGGCAAGGGCGGGAACGAGGCTGTTGAAGAGTGTCCACGCGTCCTGGGTGCCGACGGGGCCGGGTGCGGGGTAGAGCGCCAGGATGAGTGCGGCGATGGTGGCTGTGAGCCACGTGGTGCTGTAGAGCCCGCCGAGGAGTGCCCATACGGTGCTGTGGGGGATAGCTCCCGGGGTGGTAAGTCGGAGCGGTCGCCATAGAGCGCGCAGTACTCGGATGCTTCGTCGGCGGCGTGCAAGGTGCGCGCGGTGTCTCCGCGCTTGGGGGGGGTCATGCGACACCTTCTAGTGCGTGCTGGCGTGCTGGCCTGCTGGCGTTGGGTGGGGGTGGATCGAGGTCGTTGAGGCGCATTTCGTCGAGGAGGGCTCGGATCTCGCGGTCTGCTTCGAGGTCGTCGGCGTGGAGGGCGATGTGGTGGCGCTCGAGGTAGGCCCACCAGATGCGGCGGTGTTCGCGGTAGGCCGCGATCTTGGTGGCGCGGGCGTGGGTGACGCCGAAGCGTTCGGCGAGTCGCTCGAGCTCGCGGTCGTCGCTGGTGAGCCAGTAGCCCTCGTCGGCGTGGCCGTCGATGAGGTTCCAGCCGGTGAGGGTGGCGAGGGCGTCGGTGACGGCGGTGCGAGAGAGGCCGGTGCGGGCCTGGATGGTCGCGGGGGAGGAGCCATGGCCGTGCTCGATGGCTTCGTAGGTGAGGGCTGCGGGCGCGCCGAGGCGTTCAAAGACGGGACGGAGGGCGTGGGCCTTCCCGCGGATCCAGCGCACGGTCTCGGCTGTGGCTGCGTGGCGGTCGGGGATGCGGAGCTCGTAGGCGGCGGCGTCGCGGCCGTGGGCGCGCAGGGTGAGGGTGATCCAGGGGTCGTCCTGGGTGGAGAGCTCGCGGAGGAGTGTGGCGACGGTCTGGATGCTGAGCCCGGTGGCGAGGGAGAGACCGCGGATGCCGGTCGCGGTGAGGGTGGAGCCGATCTCGTGGGACTGCTTGGCGATTGCGCGGAGGAGGAGGCGGCGGGTCCAGCCGTGGGCACCGGGGAATTCTCGGGTCTCCACCTCGTGGAGCAGGCTGCGCCAGGTGCGGATCATGCCGTGGGTGTCACGGACGGAGGGCTCCCCCGTGTGAGAGATGGCGCTTGTGTCAGATGTATGGACGGAGTCCCCCTGCGCTTCGTTCTTGGCTCTGAACAGGGGCTCCATGCGGGTCCAGTCGCCGGCGAAGGAGCGCCAGGGGTGTGGGCGGTGGGCGTGGAGTGCCCAGAGGCCGGGCCAGCGTCCGTCGCTCATGCGCGCGGCGACGTCCTCGCGGCTAAGGCCGGTGGCCATGGCGGACCAGAGGACGGCCCAGCGGGCTTCTGAGGGGCTGTCGTAGCCGTAGGCCGCCCAGTCGCCCTCGAGGGCGAGGGAGAGGTACTTCTGGCCCATGACGCGGCCGGCGCCGGCTTCGTAGACGACGGGGGTGCTGTGGGGCTCGGCCGCGGCGGTCGCGGCGCGCTTGGCCTGCACGAGGCGGATCTCGTCGCGGAACGTGAGGCGGAGCCGGCGGACGGCGCGGGCAGGTGTGCGGAGTCCGTCAACGCGCTCGCGCAGGGAGCGTTCACTGATAGTGAGCTGGCGGTGGCCGCCGAGCTTGTGGACGCTGCCGGGGACGGTGATGCAGCCTCGGGCGATCGACTGGTGGGGGGAGGGGTCGAGCGTCGCCCAGCGCTGGGCCATCGCCTCGACGAGCTCACGCGCTTCGAGGAAGGCCAGCGGCTGCTCGAGAAGGACGTAGACGTGGGAGCCACCGTGAGCGTGGTCCGTGAGGAACCAGGCACCGGCCTGGTCGAGCATCGCCTCGGTCTGGAAGACGTCGTACGCGACGTCGGCGATCTGCTCGGTAGTGCGGTCCTTCGCATCGAAGTCGAGAGCGAGAACGTTGCACTGTCCGGCGTCGCTGTAGAGGCGGACAGCGGCCGGCTTGGACGGCAGATCAGTGGTGAGGGCTTGCTCGGTCCTCGCGGGGTAGCTGACGCGGTTCTCACGCTGGGGCTTACCCAGGCGCATGCGGGGCTGGCCAGCGATCACGGACGCGGTGAGCGACCAAGAGGTCTCGGGGGAGAGGGCCGTATAGGGGGGGGTAGACACGCCAGGCTCGCCGTACTTGCCTACGGCGGCGCGCCCCCCGTACTCTGGGGGTACCAAGTTGATGAACCTCCTTTCATCTCACCTCGGGGATCACCAGCGCCAACTGGCCCCCAAGACTTCTTTCACCACCCCCGGACCTGCGCCAACAGGTTGCGGGGGTGAAGTCTTTATGCGGTCTTTCGATCTATCTCCAGGCTCTCTTGAGCTGCGCCTAGGCGCGCCTTCTCCAAGTCCAGACTGGCGATCCAC
>JAKDUN010000262.1 GCA_030457675.1 Brachybacterium sp.
CTAAGGCTCGTCCCTGCGAAGGCTACAGAGGGGCAGTGCGGGCCCTGCTCGTTCACAGGAACCGTTACAGTTTAGTTATCTCGCTGGTTGCGCCCTCCGACGCCGAGACGCTTGAAGCCGGTGCCGCAACCCTGCACGCACATGCCGTCCATCCCACCAGGGTGCGGCTACTCCCGCACCCGCTCGGAGGGGCCGTCTGCTCGGCCCACCTCGTTGCTGTCCGCACAAGCGGCGGAATGAGGAGCTTCCCTTCGTATTCGTGCAGTACATCCGGCATGCTCGGAGGGTAGAGCGTGCGACCCACAGACCCGGACGAAGAGGCGGCGATGGCCTTCGACTCACCGCTGTGAACTCGGCGGAACACCCGGAACCACGCTGGGACGTGAGGTGCTGCTGGTATGTGCCCCCGATCTGTCGGGGACGACTCCCACCGCGCCCCTGCCGCAGTTCGGGGGCAGGGGCGCATGCGCCCGCGACAGCTCAGGGACCGCGAAGAGTCCCATGGGTGCTCAGGATCGCGTACTCAATGACTTCCATGGCGGGGTTCCAGCTTGTGTGGTCACCATGCCACACCCATACCGTCCGACCGCAGAGGTGGGGACGGCGACGGCGCGGCAAGGATTCGGCTGGCGGCCAGGAGAAAATATCCTAGCCGCCCGCCGAAAGGTGACGCTCAGTGGTTGCTGTACGACTCCGAGCGCGAGGTCGCATGCTTTGCTTGCTCGGAGCTACCCTTCCGGGAGAGGCGCCGCACGATCGCAAACAGCACCACGCCAATCAGTGCAATTGCGATGATAGCAAAAGCGATGATTGAAAGTGCTTCCGCGGCCCCCGGAGTGAACAGCCGAGGAGCTTCGGCAATCAGTTTGTCCATGCGCTTGATCCCCTAACGAATAGCTGAACGTATCCGGTCGTGGTGACACCAAGTCCGCCCACCTGAACGCGCATCTCTGCCTTGGCTGGCCCGTTGAGGTCGGCCCTCTTCTTGACGATGCCGGTCTTCTCGATGTTACACCCGATCCCGGCGCAGCCCCAGTTGTAGGCCTTGGAAATGTAGCTGTTGCCGCCGTTCACGTGAGTATAGTTCGCGTAGAACTGACCCACGTAGAGAATGGTGCTGACCTTCACCTTGCAGTTGCTCTTATTAGAGCCTCCGCTGAACGTCTTAGTGGTGCAGCCAGTAATTCCCCGGGCAGTAATGCCGTCCACTGCTTCGGACCCTGCCTCGACGTCAGACTTGGTGCGAGATCCATCTTCATAGACGTAGATGGTGCTTTCGAATCCCGGCTGGTCGACGGGGATGGTGTTGATCGGCTCTGCATCGGCATCGAAGGAGTCGAGCACTTCGCCTCGCTCGAGCTTCTCGACAAGCTCTTGCTGTGTGGCATCGGCGATGCCAAGGGAGTCCATGTTCCGCTCGATCTCAGCTCGCTTCTCTGCGGTGAGCGCGCTTGTTCCCCCCTCGGCGCTGGCAGGGGCGGCAAGCGCTGCCGTCGACAGGGTCGCGACGGCGAGAGCCGCAAAAAGGCGGCGGGGCTTCGTGATCATCGGTGATCCCCCGGCTGGTCGTCTGAGCGGCGCGGGGTCCCCCGACCGCATGTTCCACGCTACCTGGGCACCGGCTGGGAAGGGCCGGATTTCCGTTACTGGCCGGTCGTTCTGGTTCGGTAGGTTGACAGGATTGCGTACTCGATGACCTCCACGATCGGGGTGTCGGTCTGTGCTGCGGCCTCGTCCACGAGCTCGCGCACATTCTCCTGGGTGCGGAGGTAGAGACGGCTGTGGCGCTGGATGCGCTGGGATGACAGGGCTGGGAGGCCGGTCAGGGCGTCCTCCGACAGACCCGGACGAGCCGCTCTACGTGATGGGTGATCCTGAGGGTCATCCGTTCTGCCTGCTCGTGGGCTGAGAGCCCGGGTGCACCATGATGGTCGGATGCCCGACGGCGACGCCGGGACCCCGCTGACAGGAGACGCCATGCCCCTCGATCCCACCAAGGCCGTCCACACCTGGTCGCTGTTCCGCACCATGGGCCGTTTCGTCGCGCCCGGCTCGGCGCCGTCGGGCGTGCTCACCGAGAACCCGAGCACCGACGGGCTGGACCTGCTCGAGCTGCCCGGACAGCTCGCCGCGCACGGCTTCGCGAGCGCCCAGCTGTGCCACTTCTACCTGCCGCGCACCGACGCCTCGTACCTCGCGGAGCTGCGCGACGCCTTCGACACGGCCGAGGTGGACCTCGAGTGCTTCCTCGTCGACGACGGGGACATCGTCCATCCGGAGCATGGCGAGCAGCAGCAGTGCTGGCTGGACGGCTGGATCCAGATCGCCGAGCAGCTCGGCGCCCCGCGCGTGCGGGTCCCGGCCGGGGATCAGGCGCCGACGGAGGAGACCCTCGCGCTGAGCGCGCGCCGGCTCCGCGCCCTCGCCGCCCCGCACCCGGGCATCCGGGTGCTCACCGAGAACTGGAAGGCGCTGCTGGTCGACGCGGAGGTCACGCGCGATCTGCTCGACCGGCTCGAGGGCGAGGTGGGCCTGCTCATCGACACCGGCAACTGGGACGGCGAGGACAAGTACCAGCAGATCGCGGCCGTCGCCGGCGGCGCCGAGTGCTCACAGGTCAAGGCCCGCGACTCCGCCCCCGGCGTGCTCGACGCCGAGGACCTCACCCACAGCCTCACCGCACTGCACGAGGCCGGGTACGCAGGCCGCCTCTCCCTCGTCTACGCCGGCACGGACGATGACGAATGGGGCGGCCTCGAGCAGGTGCACGGGATCGTGCGCACCGCCGTCGGCTGACTGCGGCCGACGGTCCGGTTCAGCGCTGGGCGTCCAGGCACCCCACCCAGGAGATCGGGGAGACCCGGCCCTCCTCGAGCTGGTACTGGCAGCCCACGATGCCCAGCTCGCCCGCGGCCACCGCGTCGGAGATGACGGTGGACTGGCGCATCAGGGCGTTGACGGTCTCGTCGAGGTGGCGGCGGCCCACCGCATCGTTGTCGATCAGCGACGTGTCGACGTAGGGGCTCACCTGCTGGGTGGCGAACCACTCCTGCTGCACCGCGGGACGGATCTCCTCGAGCTCCTTGCGGATCGCGGGCGTGACCTCGCTCGGGGAGGCGGTGGTCTGGTCGATCGCGGCCTTCACCGCGCCGCAGGAGGCGTGGGCGAGCACCACGATCACCGCGACGCCCAGCTCCGCCACCGCGAACTCCATGGTCGCGACAGTGTTCTCATTCGCGATCTGGCCGATGTTGCGCACCACGAAGAGGTCACCCAGGCCGCAGTCGAAGAGGATCTCCGCCGCGACGCGCGAATCCGAGCAGCCCAGGAAGGCCGCGTTCGGGGCCTGGCTTCCGCGCAGCTCGCTGCGTCGGGCCGCGTTCTGCTGCGGATGCCGCAGCTCCCCCGCCATGAACCGTTCGTTGCCCTCGACGAGGGCGTCCCAGGCCTGCTGGACGGTGACGCGGGGAGAGGTCATGGTGGGGATCCTTCGTGCTCGGTTCCGCCGGGCGGGACCGCCCGGTGCGGGGCGCGGCGCGAGGCCCGCCCGCCGCAGGATACTCCCGGCGCCTGCGCTCAGTCGGCGTGGTCCACGCAGGTCCGCGCCGTCGGCCGGACCTCGAGACGGGCGAGCGGGATCGGCCGCCCGCACACCTCGCAGCGGCCGTAGGTCCCCTCCTCGAGCCGCTGCTCCGCGGCGTCGAGGTCCGCGAGGTGCGTCTCGGCGCCGGCCAGCAGCGCCTCGGTGCGCGAGCGGTCCACGGCGGTGGTCTGCCCCTCGGGATCGTGCTCGTCGTCCGTCGAGGTCAGCGCCATCCCGTCGAGGATCGCGGCGTGGTCGCGCCGCAGCGCCGCTATCCTCTCCCGGGTACGGGACCGCTCCGCCTCGAGCAGAGCCCGGAGCTCGGCGGGGACGGCTCAGCCCTCCCCGCTGGAGATGTTCACCTGCCACACGATGCCGAAGCGGTCGGTGAAGGAGCCGTACACGTCGCCCCACATCTGCTTCTCCAGCGGCATCGTGATCTCCCCGCCCACGGAGAGCTTCTCGAAGGCGCTGCGCAGCACCGCCTCGTCGTCGCCCATCAGGGAGAGGGTGACGTTGGTGCCCGGCACGTAGGGGGCCATGCCCTCCATGACGTCCGAGACGTACAGACGGATCAGGTCGGTGACCTCGAGCGAGCCGTGCATGATGCTGTCCGCCGCGGGATGGTCGGCAGGAACGGCCTGGAACTCGCCGAAGGTGGCGAACTGGGGCGTGGCCCCGAGGGCCTCGCCGTAGAACTCGAACGCCTCGCGGGCGTTGCCGTCGAAGGTGAGGTAGGGGTGCAGGGCTGCGGGCATGGCGGACG
>JAKDUN010000263.1 GCA_030457675.1 Brachybacterium sp.
CCGCTGGTGGTCAACGAGCACGAGGCCGCCCTGGTCCTCGCCCAGCTGACCCCGGACGCGGAGGCACCGGAGCAGCCGGAGCAGATCGCGACCGCGCTGAGGGAGGCCGGCATCGCCTCGGTGGTGCTCACCCTCGGTGCCCAGGGCTCCCTGGTGGCCGACGCCGACGGGCAGCACCGCATCCCCGCGGCCACCGTCACCGCGGTGGACACCACCGGCGCCGGCGACGCATTCATCGGCGCGCTCGCCGTGGGCCTCGCTCGCGGGGAGTCCCTGCCGGTGGCCGCCCACTTCGCTTCCCGGGTCGGCGCCTTTGCGGCCACCGGCCTCGGCGCCCAGCCCAGCTACCCCGGAGCCGATGACGAGCTGCCGCAGCTGGATGGAGGCAGCGCATGAAGCGCCACGGGATCCTCCACCCCGAACTCAGCGCGCACCTCGCCCGCCTCGGCCACACCGATACCTTCGTGATCGGCGACGGCGGCCTGCCCATCCCGCCGGGCGTAGCCCGCGTGGACCTCGCCGTGGTGCTCGGCGTGCCCGGCTTCGCCGAGGTGGCCGACGCCATCCTTGCCGAGATCGAGGTGGAGGGATCCGTCATCGCCGCCGAGGCGGCGGGGTCCCCCGCGGGGGACGTGCTCTCGACGCGATTCCCCGGAGCGGAGACCGTGCCCCATGAAGAGCTCAAACAGCTCATGCATCAGGCCCGCTTCGTGGTGCGCACCGGCGACACCACCCCGTACTCGAACGTGCTCGTGCGGTGCGGGGTGCCGTTCTGAGGGCAGCAGACACTCCCTGATGCCCATGGGCCAGCGCGTGCGTGCCACCAAGGACCTGGGCGAGACGATGGTCGTTGCTCACGCGGTCGCCGCCGCTGAAGTGGGCGAGGCGATGACCGTGCTCATCGACGACGGTGGAGGGCGGCGCCTGGCTGCCGTGGAAGCACAGCGACTCGATCGTCGTCGTGGCGCAGGACGCCCAGTGGGGCAGATGCGCCTCATCAGCACGATGACGGTGCTGACGAACGCTGCGGGGAAGCGAGAGCTCCCGGACCGACAGTCGATGCGCGATCTGCAGACGCGGATGCGTCGCCTCGATGACGGGCCTCGTGCCACTCGATCAGACCGATCTCATGGCGTTGCCCTGCTGGTCCGTGCCGCGTGAAGCGCGTTGACGCGTGACAAGAGGGGCGGACCGGCAGGTCTGGTCCCCGGCCGACAGCGCTCGATCGGCCGCGCCGGCCGAGGCGGAGCCCTGCGGCGATGCTGAACAGCAGCCGGAGGCTGCACAGCACGATGGCGCGGTGGCGCTCCGTACGATGAGCACATGGCCACCAGCCCCCACACCGACGGCTCCTTCGAGGACCGCTTCCGCGAGATCATCGGCGCCCTCGAGACGGACCAGCCCCATGCCCTGCTCGGCGACCTGAGGGGTCCAAGGGCCGCCGCCACGCGACGCGCGGAACGGCGCGAGCGTCGCCGCCCGCTGCCAGCGACGCGGCAGATGATCACGGTGAGTGTCGACCTCCACGGCGCGACCCCACCGATCTGGCGGCGACTGGAGCTGCGCTCGGATCTGTCCCTGACCGACGTTCATGACGTGCTCCAGACCGCCTTCGACTGGGCGGGCTACCACCTCTGGCGTTTCGCCGCCGGTGGGGATCCCTTCGATCTCGGCGCACAGCTTTTCCTCTGCGAGTTCGATGTCGAAGAGGGAGATGAGGATGGCCTCCCCGCAGAGGCGGTGCAGTTGGGAGAGCTGCTCCAGGAGCCCGGGGACCGGCTCGAGTACGTCTACGACTACGGCGACAACTGGGACCTGCGGATCGTCGTCGACTCCGTGCGTGAGGCGACGCCGGAAGCGGCACCGGCTCGAGCGACCGGCGGGCGCCGCGCCGCCCCACCGGAGGATTGCGGTGGCCTGCGCGATGCCGAGGACCTCGCGGCTGTGCTCGAGGATCCTGCGCGGTTCGACGTCGAGGAGCTGGATCGGGAGCTGTGGGCCGGGCCGAGCCCGCTCGCAGCCCGGTCGGCCGAGGAGGACGCGCTGCCCATGCTCGTCGAGCCGCTCCGCGTGCTCGGCCGCAGCGCCGCCGGCCGAGATCTGCACCGGCGCGCAGCGCGTCTCGCCGCGAGTCCCGAGAGTCTCGCGGACACGGCGGGGGACAATGGTCTGGCCGCTGTGACCTGGTTCCTCGAGCAAGCCGACGCCGGTGACGGCATCCCCCTCACGGGCGCGGGCTACCTGCGGCCGGCCACGGTGCAGGCGGCCAGCGACGTGGTGCCCTCCATGGTGCACTGGATCGGTCTGCGCAACCGCGAAGTCCAGAGTGCGCCGCTGCTGCACTTCCGGCAGGCGCTGCAGCAGTCAGCGATCCTGCGCAAGTACAAGGGAACGCTGCGACCCACCCGGAGGGCGCGTGCCGCATTCCGCGCCGGAAGCGTTCGCGAGCTGGTGGCAGAGAGCCTGATCCCGCAGCGCGGCGGGTTCGATCACGTGGGCAGCCTGCTGCTGATGGTGCACGTGGCGACGACCGAGCCGGGTGAAGCGATCGCCGTCGGCGAGATCTGCCGGGCGGCCACCGAGCTCGGCTGGCACATCGACGGCGGTCCCGTCCCGCCCGCGGCGGTCCTGGAGCTTCCCAGCTGGCACCTGCTGGCCAATATCGGTCACCGGTCCGGGCCGAGGAAGGCACTGGGGGAGTCGTTCTCGCCCGAGGCGGCTGCGCTTGCTCAGGAGGCTCTGCACCGCTGAGGCTGGTGCGTGGCCCCGGCTGATGCGCTACCGGCAGGGGCAGCGGGCCGGGCGCGCCCTCCGGATCGAGCTCACCCCACCCCGCGCAACCGCGCCTGCAGCTCCCGCACCCGCGCACTGAGCGCCGCATCCGGCCCCGCCACCTCGGCCCCCGGCGCGACCGACAGCACTGGCAGGGCAGCGACCGGCCCGGCCGGCACGCCCCACTCCGCCAGCCAGCCGCTCAGCTGCTCGCTGCTGCTGGCGTACACGATCCTGCCCAGGCCCACCCAGGCGTGGGCGGCGGCGCACATCGGGCAGTGCTCCCCGGAGGTGTAGACCGTCGCCCGGGTGCGCTCGTCGGGGGAGAGGTGCTCCGCGGCCCAGCGGGCGATCGCGAACTCGGGATGCCGGGTGGCGTCCCCGCCGGCCACCCGGTTGCGGTCGGCGAACAGCTCCGTCCCGTCGGCGCCCACGAGGAGCGAGCCGAAGGGTTCGTCCCCGGCCTCGAGCGCCTCCTCGGCGAGGTCCACGCAGCGGCGCAGGCGCCCGCGATCGACCTCGGAGAGGGCGGAGCCGGAGAGCGCGGGAGCGGTCGGGGAGGAGCCGGTGGGGTCAGCAGGATCCGTCATGACCCCACTGAACCATGCGGCGGATCCCTGAGGTTCGGGAACCCCGTCGGCCGAGCCTCCGGTGCCCGCCGACCCGACACCTCCAGCCCATTGCACCATCCGAAACGCCAGGACCGCGTTTCCACCACCCTTACCTGGTCCTCCTGACCGGGCTCGATGACCACGAACTGGCCCATCATCCCCTCGTCCTCGTGCAGCAGCATGTGGCAGTGGTACATGTACGGCAGGGCGGGGTCGGTGTAGTCCTCGAAGCGCACCAGCAGGCGGTACCGGACGTTCGGCATCAGGTAGACGGTGTCCTTCGGACCCGCCAGCTGCGGGGGAGGGGCGGACCCGTCCACCGTGAGGATCCGGAACTGCACGTCGTGGATGTGGAAGCTGTGCGGGATCGGCTGGCTGCTGTGGACCTCCCAGATCTCGGTGTCGCCCACGTGCACCACCTCGTCGATGCGGGACATGTCCATCCGCTTCCCAGTGATCTCGCGGCCCTCCAGGACGAAGGAGCGGGTGCGCACCGCAGCGACCTCGTGCAGGGCGTCGGCCTCCGCCGCCACGGCGGGCGTCCATTCGGGCTCCGGTGACGGCGCCGCGCCGGTGGCTCCTCGTGCCCTCGAGAGCCACACCGAGCGCGAGATGGAGGTGCTCACCCACGACGCGATCGACCTGATGACCACGGCGATCGAGAAGACGGTGGGCACCATGCGCGCCGTCCACGACGAGGTCGACGAGGCCGACGCCACCTCGGCGGACATCCTGCACGGCATCCTCGAGAAGCTCGAGCAGCAGGCCTGGTTCCTCAGCGCGGAGACCCGCAATCCGACGCAGCGCTGAGCCGCTTCCCCGGCAGCGAGGGCCGGGCTGCGGACGAGCGCGGCCCGACCCTCCGCCGTGACCGGGTCTCCCGCCCGGAGCGGGTACCGTCGACACCATCGACGGCGGCACCTCCCCACGTGAGCCCGCCGCCTCCTGC
>JAKDUN010000264.1 GCA_030457675.1 Brachybacterium sp.
CGCCCGCAGCTGCTTCAGGTGCACGCCGAGGCGCGGCACGATGCAGCCGATCAGCGAGATGAACAGCAGCAGGTAGATCGCGGAGAACCAGGTCGAGGAGAAGACGTCGAAGAACCCCAGGGTGTCCAGGATCTCGCCCCAGCGCCCGTTCTCCGCGAGGAACTGCTCCGTCAGCGCCGGGTTCACGCTGCGCTGCGGGTACAGGGAACCGGGAACGGCCGCGATCGCCAGCAGCATCAGCAGGATCAGCGCGGTCTGCATGCTGGTCAGCTGCCGCCACAGGAACAGCAGGGTGCCGCGCAGGCCGAGGGCGGGCGCACCGGGCGGTCGCTTCCGGTCGACCTCCGGCTTGCTGCTCCAGGTGCTGCTCTCCCCCGTGGTGCCCGCCGTCTCGGCAGGAGTGCTCATGGGTTCCTCGCTCATCACACCACCGGCTCGAACGTCGAGATCATGCCCTGCAGCTGGCTCATCCAGGTCGTCCACACCCCGGTCATCAGCAGCACGCCGATCGCGATCAGCAGCGCCCCGGAGAGCAGCCCGATGGTGCGGCGGTGCGCGGAGAGCTTCCTGCTCAGCCCCAGCGCGCGGTCGAACAGCAGCGCGAACAGCACGAAGGGGATCCCCAGGCCCAGCGAGTACGCGAGCGAGAGCACCGCACCGCGCAGCACCCCGCCGTCACCGCCGTCCAGCGACAGCGCGATGATCGCCGCGTAGGTGGGGCCGATGCACGGGGTCCAGCTCAGGCCGAAGATCAATCCCATCAGCGGGGCGCCGAGCAGGCCCGCGTCGGGCCGCTTGGAGGAGACCGGGCGAGTGACCGACAGACCGGGGAACACGCCCATGAACACCAGGCCCATGAGGATCACGACGGCGCCGGCGATGCGGTTGATCCACAGCGCGTGCTCCTGCAGCAGGTAGCCCAGCATCCCGGCGAAGCCGCCGAGGATCATGAACACGACGGCGAACCCGGCCACGAACAGAGCACTGCCGGCCAGCATGCGCCCGGTGGCGGGCCGGGAGCGCTTCGCCGCCGGGGCGGTGGCGCTCTGACCGGCGAGTCCGGAGACGTAGCCGAGATAGCCGGGCACCACCGGCAGCACGCACGGCGAGACGAAGGCCACCAGCCCGGCGGCCGCGGCGACGGCGAGCGCCGGCAGCAGTGAGCCGGACAGCGCCGTGGCCTGGAAGGCGGCGCCGATGTCACCGGGGCTCATTCGGCGATCACCGTGTCGATCATCGCGCGCAGCACGGAGGGGTCGGCGGCGCCGGAGATCCGCGCCGCGACGCGGCCCTCGCGGTCGATGACCAGGGTCGAGGGCACGGCGTTGGGGGCGACCTGACCGCGCAGGGAGTACATGATCTCGGCGTCGGTGTCCGGCATCGAGGGGTAGGTGATCCCGTAGGTCTCCTCGAAGGCGGCCGCCGGTCCGGCGGAGTCGCGCACGTTGACCCCGATGAAGAACACTCCCTGGTCCTGGTACTCCTCGTGGATCGCCTGCAGGTCCGGGGCCTCCTTGCGGCAGGGCGGGCAGGAGGCGTACCAGACGTTGAGCACGAGCACCTCGCCGCGGTGCTCGGAGGAGGAGAAGTCCTCCTGGTCATAGGTGGTGCCGACGACCTCGAGCGGCTGACCGCGGTCCGCGGGCGGGATCTCGGTGGCGACGCCGTCGCCGGGGACGTATCCGGAGTCCCCGGAGGTGTAGCGATCGCTGGTGTCGGTCCCGCAGGCGGCCAGCAGCAGGGCGGCCGAGAGCCCTCCGACGCCGCCGAGCAGCGACCGTCGGGTGGGCCGACCGGGCACGGAACGGGCGCTCACGTCAGCGTGCCCCCGGTGGCGTCGACCGCCCCGGGATAGAGCGCGGCGGCCGGCTCGGCATAGTCCACGCCCGCCAGGTGGGGGCCGACGAACCGGAAGCTGGTGACCGAGCACAGCCCGCACTGCCGGCGACGAGGGTCATGGAACAGCGGCTTGCCCTCAGCGCTGAGCCGGGTGACCCAGATCGGCAGCTGATGGAGCACCAGCACCGCTTCATGCCCCTCGGCCGCGGCGCGCGCGTCGTGGACGGCGGCGACCACCCGGGCCACCTGCTCGCGGTAGGGCTCACCCCAGGAGGGACGGAAGGGGTTCGCGAACCGGCGCCAGTTGCGCGGGTCGCTCAGCTTCGCCTCGCCGTGCCCCATCCGCTGCCCCTCGAAATGGTTGCCCGATTCGATCAGCCGCTGATCGATGGCGCTGTCGAGCCCGTGCGGGCCGGCGATCGGGGCGGCGGTCTGCTGGGCGCGGAGCATCGGGGAGGAGCGCACCAGGGCGATGTCGGACTCGGCGAGATGCTCGCCCACCAGGGAGGCCATCTGCTGACCACGGTCGCTGAGCCGGTACCCGGGCAGCCGTCCGTAGAGGATGCGCTCGGGGTTGTGCACCTCGCCGTGACGGACGAGGTGGACCGTGGTGGTGGTCATGGCGCGGATCTCTCTCCTGCTCTGGCACTGCGGACTCGGGCTCGAGCCGCTTCACGGTACCAATCGAACCTTCGGATCAGCGGGGAGCGGCGACCTTCTGGTGAGGAGCCGGACACCCGACGGCGACAGGCGCACCCTCCTCGAGCGTCTTGCCCAGGATTCGCCCCAGTTCGAGCAGGTCGTCGTGCCCGATGACGTCCAGCAGCAGCTCGCGCACGGAGCGCACATGCGCGGGGGCGGCGCGCACCAGCATCGCCTCCCCGGCCCCGGTGAGCTGGGCCTGCCGACCACGGCCGTCATCGCTGCACCGCACCCGCTCCACCAGGCCGCGCTTCTCCATGCGGCTGACGGTGTGGGTGAGGCGGGAGCGGGAGTGGACGACCTTGTCGGCGAGCTCCGACATGCGCAGGAACTTCTTCTCCGCCTCGGACAGCCGTACCAGGATCTCGTACTCGCCGAGGGTCAGATCGATCTCGGGGTCGACCTGCAGGGCCTCCCCGAAACGGTCGGTGAGCAGGGTGGTCGCGTACAGGAAGGTGCGCCAGGCCGTCTGCTCCGTGCCCGTCAGCCAGAGATCCTCGGGGGTCGATACGCTATCCCCAGCACTCGCTGCAGTGTCGTCCATCACATTGTCCTCTTTCCTGGGTTCTGATGCTTGCCATCATCCCGCAGTTTAGTTTAGATTTCAAGCAAGAGTTCGGTGATCGATCCTCGGTCACCTGCCCGCCCCCGATCTTCTCAAGGAGACACCGCATGAACGACCTCACCCCCGGCACCTGGACCCTCGACCCCGCCCACACCTCCGCCGCCTTCACCGTGCGCCACGCCGGCATCTCCAAGGCCCGTGGCCAGTTCACCGACGTCGAGGGGGTCCTCGAGGTCGGCGCGGGTGGCGAGAACCTCGCCTTCTCCACCACGCTGAAGACCGAGTCGATCAACACCTCGCAGCCGGACCGCGACAACCACCTGCGCAGCGGCGACTTCTTCGACGCGGAGCAGTTCCCCGAGCTCCGCTTCGTGTCCACCAAGGTCGAGGGCGACAAGCTCACCGGTGACCTCACCATCCGCGACATCACCAAGCCCGTCGAGCTGGACTTCGCCTACGAGGGCGCGGCCACCGATCCCTTCGGCATCTACCGCGCGGGCTTCACCGGCGAGACCACGATCTCCCGCAAGGAGTTCGGCCTCACCTGGAACGCGGCCCTGGAGGCCGGCGGCGTGATGGTCGGCGACAACGTCAAGATCCTCATCGAGGCCGAGTTCACCGCTCCCGCCTCCGCCTGATCCCCGCTCCCCGGCGCCTCGAGAAGAGACCACCGGCGCCGAGAGCATCCGACGGGTCGTCCGCACTGCGCGGGCGGCCCGTCCTCGTCTCCCGGTCGCCCGACCGCCCGTCTCCCGACCGCCGGTAAGGTTCGTCCCATGAACGCACCACGTGTCCCCTCCCCCCGTGACTCGGACGCTCGCGTCCTCTATCTCACGCGCGAGGGCTGCCATCTGTGCGAGGAGGCGCTGCCGGTGGTGCGGGCGGAGGCCGACCGCGTCGGGTCCACCGTGGAGGTGCGAGACATCGACGAGGACGAGCGGCTGCGGGCCGACTGGGACTATGACGTGCCGGTGATCATCGTGGACGGCGCGCTCCATGCGAAGTACCGCGTCGATGCCCGGCAGCTGCGGACGGCGCTCGCCCGTCGGCCCTGGTGGCGCCGCCTGACCGGCCGCGCCTGAGCAGCGCCTGCGCTCAAGGCCTCCCGTGACATGCGTCGGCCCCCCCCCCCTCGGGGGGGGCCCCCCCCCCCACCCCCCCCCCACAAATGTTTTAAACCCCCGGTGGGGGGGGTTCCAAGCCCCAATGGGGGGGTGGTTATTTG
>JAKDUN010000265.1 GCA_030457675.1 Brachybacterium sp.
GTCAGCTTCGACGACACGATGATCGCGCAGTGGACCCACCCGCAGCTCACCGCGGTGCGCCAGCCCCTGTTCTCGATGGGGCAGGTGGCGATCGAGCGCCTGCTGGCGCTGTCCGCGGACCCGGGGCTCTTCGCTCACCCCTTCAAGCTGGAGACCCAGCTCATCGAGCGGGAGTCGGCGGCACCCGGTCGATCCACGCACTCGGAGCGTTGAACACCGGCTGCAGCGCGGCGCGCGCCGCCCCCCGCAGGGCAGGGTCCGAGAATCCGTCGGACCGCTCGATGAGCACCGGCCCGGCCTCCGCCGCCAGGGCGTGCCGCTCGACGGTTTCGCGGATCACCGGCGCCAGCTCGTCCGCGATCGGGGCCAGGTAGCCCGAGAGCACCACTGTGGTCATGTCCAGCACGTTCAGGGCGTTCGCGATCGCGATGCCCAGCGAGCGACCGATCATGCCGATCACCTCGGCGCGGTCACGGGTCAGGGCGAGGGCGTCGACCAGGTCGTCGATGAGGATGTCGTCGCTGAGCCCGGCACGCTCCCGCAGCGCGTGGTACGAAACGTAAGCTTCCAGGCAGCCGCGGCGGCCACAGCGGCACAGAGCGCCTCCGGGCTCGATGGTCGTATGCCCGAACTCCCCGGCCCAGCCGTTCGCACCGGCGAGCAGGGCGCCCTCGAGCACCACGGCGCCACCGATGCCGGTCGATCCGCGCAGGTAGATGAAGGACTCGCCGGGCCGGTGGTCGATCTCCGTGAGGACGGAGAGGCGGTTGTCGTTCTGTGCCCGCACGGGGAGGCCCGCGAGTTCCGGGTGGGCCTGCAGCCGGCCCACCAGCGGCACCTCGGTCCAGCCCAGGTTCGGGGCGGACAGCACCCGCCCGTCGACCACAGCGATGCGACCGGGAACCGCGACGACCACCTCGACCACGGGCAGGCCACCGGCCTCCGCGCGCACCCTTCCCACCAGGGTGGCGGCGAGGTCTATCGCCTCCCCGGCGGAAGCCGAGGTGACCTTCAGGTACTCGACGTGCTGACTGAGCACCTCGCCGGCCAGGTCGATGCCGAGGCAGGCGACATGATCGGCGGCGATCTCCAGGCCGATCGCCAGCAGGGTGCCGCGGGCGGGGGTCAGCGGCACCATTGGCCGCCCGGCGCCTGCGGAGATCGGCGCCCCCTCCTCGACCAGTGCGGCGCCCATCAGCTCCTCGACCAGCTTGGAGACGGTGGGCTTCGTGAGCCGGGTGCGCGTGGCCAGGCCCGCGCGGGAGACGGGGGAGGCCGTGGCGGCAGCTGCGGCCACGGCGGTGAGGATGGCGGAGAGGTTGTGCTCACGCAGATGTGCGGACTGCACCTGTACCCCCTTGTGATGGCTCCGGACGGGGCAGCAGCGGCGCAGCACCCCGGAGATTTCTGTCGACAGCTTGGCATACCGACGTTAGTTACGGTAACTTACTAACAGCGGCGTACGGTGACGTACAGCCGAGAATCGACGAAGGAGCTCTTCTGATGACTGCCCCCACCCCCACCCGTGACGACAAGTTCTCCTTCGGTCTGTGGACCACCGGATGGCAGGCCCAGGACCAGTTCGGTGCCGCGACCCGCCCGCCGCTCGAGCTCAGCACCCACATCCGCAAGCTCGCCGAGCTCGGCGCCTGGGGCTTCACCTTCCACGACAACGACGTGATCCCCTTCGACGCGACCCCCGCAGAGCGCGCGAAGATCATCGACCAGCTGAAGTCCGTCACCGACGAGACCGGCCTGGAGATCGAGATGGTCACCACCGACACCTTCGCCCACCCCGTCTTCAAGGACGGCGCCTTCACCTCCAACGACCGCGACGTGCGCCGCTTCGGCCTGCGAAAGGTGCTGGCCAACGTGGACCTGGCCGCTGAGCTGGGCGCGAGCACCTTCGTGATGTGGGGCGGCCGTGAGGGCGCCGAGTACGACGGCTCCAAGGACCTCTTCGCCGCGCTCGAGCGCTACCGCGAGGGCCTGGACACCGTGGCCGGGTACATCAAGGACAAGGGCTATGACCTGCGCATCGGCCTCGAGCCGAAGCCCAACGAGCCCCGCGGCAACATCTTCCTGCCCACCGTCGGCCACGCCCTGGCCTTCATCGAGCAGCTCGAGCACGGCGACATCGTGGGCATCAACCCCGAGACCGGCCACGAGCAGATGGCGACCCTGAACTACACCCACGGCCTCGCCCAGGCGATGTGGTCGGACAAGCTCTTCCACATCGACCTCAACGGCCAGCACGGCCCGATGTACGACCAGGACCTGGTGTTCGGCCACGGCGACCTGATCAGCGCGTTCTTCACCGTCGACCTGCTCGAGAACGGCTTCCCGTCCAAGCCCGGCGCCTACGAGGGTGCCCGTCACTTCGACTTCAAGCCCTCGCGCACCGAGCACGAGACGGGCCAGTACGACTCCGCTGCGGCGAACATGGAGATGTACCTGATGCTCAAGGAGCGCGCCGTGGCATTCCGTCAGGACTCCGAGGTCCAGGAGGCGCTGAAGTACTCCGGCATCGACGAGCTCGCCGAGCCGACCCTCGGCAAGGGCGAGTCCCTCGAGGACCTGCTCGCGGACCGCTCCACCTACGAGGAGTTCGACGCGGACAAGGCCGGCGAGCGCAACTTCGGCTTCGTGCGCCTGCAGCAGCTGGCCATGCAGCACCTGCTGGGCTTCCGCGCCTGAGGTAGCTCGCCGCGTGCTCGCCGGGCGCCGCGTGCTCGCCGGGCTCGGCGTGCTCGCCTGGCGATGATTGTGCGCTGAGGACTTATGCGGCCTGCCGATATAGGTCCTCAGCGCACAATCCCCGGGGATGGCCGCGGGCGGCCGCTGCCCTCGGTCCGGAACTGAGCGCCCGGGGACGCCTGACTTCTTCCCGCCTCCGGCATACCCTCGTCACCACCACCTCCACCGACGGAAAGGCCACTCGATGGCACCCCTGGTCCTCGGCATCGACTCCTCCACCCAGGCCACCAAGGCCCTCCTCGTCGACGCGGCCTCCGGCGAGGTCCTCGAGGAGCGCCGCGCCGCCCACCCCGACGGCACCGAGGTGGGCCCCCGCGCCTGGCTCACCGCGGTCGACGAAGCCGCCGGCCCGCTGCTGGAGAGGGCCGACGCCGTGGCCGTCGGTGGACAGCAGCACGGCATGGTGCTGCTGGACGAGGCGGGCGAGGTGGTGCGCGACGCGCTGCTGTGGAACGACACCCGCTCCGCGCCGCAGGCCGAGGAGCTGATCGAGGAGATGGGCGGGCCCGAGGCGAGCGTCGCCGAGATCGGCAGCCTGATGGTCGCATCCTTCACCGCGTCCAAGCTGCGCTGGGTGCGCGACCACGAGCCCGAGAACGCGCAGCGGGCCGCCCGCGTGCTGCTCCCGCACGACTACGTCTCCCTCCACCTGGCCGAGCAGGGCACCACGGCCTTCACCGACCGCGGCGACGCCTCCGGCACCGGCTACTACTCCACCGCCGCCGAGGAGTGGAAGCCTGAGCTGGTCGAGCTCGCACTGGGCCGCTCCCTCGAGCTGCCGCGCCTTCCCGCCTCCCCGCAGGAGGTCATGGCCCGCACCGCACGCGGCGCCGTGATCGCCGCCGGCACCGGGGACAACATGGGCGCCGCGCTCGGCCTGTCGCAGGGGCCCGGCGACGTCTCCGTCTCGATCGGCACCTCCGGGGTATGTGCGATGGTCAGCGACTCCCGCCCGGGCGACGCCACCGGCGCCGTCACCGGCTTCGCTGACGCCACTGGCCACTTCCTGCCGATGGCCACCACCATCAACGCCTCCCGCATCCTCGAGGCGGCCCGGGCGCTGCTCGGTGTGGACCACGAGGAGCTCTCCCGCCTGGCCCTGGGCTCGGTGCCCGGCGCGAACGGGGTGACGCTGCTGCCCTACTTCGACGGCGAGCGCACCCCGAACCGCCCCGATGCCCGCGCCACCCTCACCGGCATGAGCACCGCGACCACCCGCGAGGACGTGGCCCGCGCCTACGTCGAGGGTCTGCTGTGCTCCCTGGCCGATGGGATCACGGCGCTCGAGGACCGCACCGGCACCGTCCCCGCCCGCATCACCCTGATCGGCGGCGCCGCGCGCAGCCAGGCTGTCCAGCAGCTGGCGCCGGCAATCTTCGGCCGCGAGGTCACCATCGCCCCCGAGGGGGAGTACGTGGCGCTCGGCGCCGCCCGCCAGGCCGCCTGGGCGCTCTCCGGCTCCGAGCAGCCGCCGGCCTGGACGATCAGCGGTTCCCGCACCGTCGGTGCCGAGCCGACGCCCGAGGTGCTGGGCGCGTATCGCGCGCTGAAGGAGCGCACCGAGAG
>JAKDUN010000266.1 GCA_030457675.1 Brachybacterium sp.
GCCGCGGGCTCCGCCGGGGCGGGCTGCTCCACTGCGTCGGGCTGCTCCACTGCGGCGGGCTGCGCGGCCGCGGCGGGCTCGGGGCTGTCGGTCGGAGGCGCGCCGTCGGCGCCTGCCGGGGGCTTCGTCCCCGTCTCCGCCAGGGCGGAGCCGGGGGTCTGATCGGGGCCCTGATCAGCGCCCGGCTCTGGAGGCTGAGCGGCGGGGGAGGACGCGGGGACGGGAGTCTCGGACTCGCTCACGATTGAGCTCCTTCGAAAGGATCCGCTGCAGGGCGGGACACTGCCGCCGGGATCGGCGGTCGGGCTGGTGGGCGGCCGACCTGACACGGGGCGAACCACCTCACGGAACTCTACAGCGACACTCACGTGCGGGAGGACTCATCCCGCCGTCAGACCCCGCGATGCGCCGTCAGGGATAATGGTGCCCGGCACTCAGCCCAAGACCGAGAAGGAAGTGCACCGCATGGCGAAGATCGCCGCCCTGTCAGGATTCCCGGAGTGGCTCCCCGCGGAGCGTCTCGTCGAACAGCACGTGATCGACGTGTTCCGCGAGGTGGCCGAGCTGCATGGCTTCTCGGGCATCGAGACGCGCGCCGTCGAGCCGCTCGACCAGCTGCTGCGCAAGGGCGAGATCGACAAAGAGGTGTACGTGCTGCGTCGGCTCCACGCCGAGGAGGAGGGCGCGGAGCCCTCCCGTGAGGATCGCTCCCGCACCCTGGGACTGCATTTCGACCTCACCGTGCCGCTGGCGCGCTACGTGCTGGAGCACCAGAACGACCTCGCGTTCCCGCTGCGGCGGTTCCAGATCCAGAAGGTCTGGCGCGGCGAGCGTCCCCAGGACGGCCGCTTCCGCGAGTTCTATCAGGCCGACCTCGACGTGATCGGGCAGGACACCCTCCCCGGGCACATCGAGGCCGAGGTCGCCGTGGTGATGGCCGAGATCCTCGACCGGCTCCCGATGCCGTCGTTCACGATCCACGCCAACACCCGTCGGCTCTCGGAGGGCTTCTTCCGGTCCATCGGGCTCGAGGACCAGTCCGCCGTGCTGCGCAATCTCGACAAGCTGCCGAAGATCGGGCCGCAGGCGGTGCACGACCTGCTGCTGGCCGAGACCGGCGCGAGCCCGGAGCAGGCCCGAGCCTGCCTCGACTTCGCCTCCATCCGCACCCGCGACGGTTCTTTCGCGCAGCAGGTGCGGGACCTCGGCGGCAGCGGAGAGATGGTCGAGCAGGGGATCGCCGAGCTCACCGCGGTGATCGAGCGCGTCGAAGCCGCCGTACCCGGCGTGATCCAGGCCGATCTGTCCATCGCGCGGGGGCTGGACTACTACACCGGCACGGTCTTCGAGACCTTCGTGGCCGGGCACGAGTCCCTCGGCTCGGTCTGCTCCGGCGGCCGCTACGACGCTCTGGCCTCCGACAACCGCCACACCTACCCCGGTGTCGGTTTGTCGATCGGCCTGTCGCGGCTGGTCTCGCGCCTGCTCTCGGCAGGGCTCGCCACGGCCAGCCGCCCGGTGCCCACCTGCGTGCTGGTCTCCGTCGCGGATGAGCAGCACCGCCACCTCAGCGACGCCGCCGCCAAGGCGCTGCGCGGCCGCGGCATCCCCTGCGAGGTCGCGCCGAGCGCCGCCAAGTTCGGCAAGCAGATCCGCTATGCGGATCGCCGCGGGATCCCCTTCATCTGGTTCCCGGGGGTCGACGGCGCCGCCGACCAGGTCAAGGACATCCGCAGCGGTGGGCAGTGCGATGCCGACGCCGCGGTCTGGGAGCCACCGGTCGAGGACCGCACCGTGCGGGTGCTCGCAGCGGACGCCGAGCAGGCCACCGCACAGGGCTGAAGAGCCAGGCAGTGGGGAAGGATCCTGCAGACCGGATGAGCTGAGTCACACTTCGGCACCTCGGGAATGTTCCGGGATGCCGGGGCGTTCCACCGGTCATGGCTACTCTCAACCTGACCACCGAGAATCACGACAAGACCGTTGAGGACGGCATTGTCCTGATCGACTTCTGGGCGGGCTGGTGCGTGCCGTGCCAGCGCTTCGCCCCGATCTACGAGGAGTCCTCCGACACCCACGAGGACGTCACCTTCGCGAAGGTCGACACCGAGGACCAGCAGGACCTGGCGATGCGCTACGGCGTCACCTCGATCCCGACCCTGGTCGCCTACCGCGAGGGCATCCCGGTGTTCTCCCAGGCGGGCGCCCTCCCGCAGTCCGCGCTGGAGGATCTCATCGGCCAGGTGAAGAACCTGGACATGGACGAGGTCCGCAAGGCCTACGCCGAGGCGCAGGAGCAGCAGGAGCAGCAGGGCTGATCGACGTGCTGTGAGCGTGCGAACGGTAGGAGATCAGCCGAGAGAGCTGGGCTGATCGACGTGCTGTGAGCATGCGAACGGTAGGAGATCAGCCTGAAGAGCAGGGCTGAACCCCCGACGCATCACGAGCAGCGCCCCCGTCACCGGAATCCGGTGACGGGGCGCTGTTCGTTCAGCAGTCGCGCGGGGCTCAGCCTTCGTTGCGGCGGAAGGGCCGACGCTTCGAGTCGTGACGGCCTCCGCGGTCGTCACGACGGAACGGGCGGTCACCGTCCCGACGGGGCGGCTTGCCGCTGCCGCCGCGCGGTCCGTGATCGGGCCCGATGCGCAGCTCGCGGCCGCCGACCTTGGCGCGGGAGATCCGCTCCATCTGCTCAGAGGACAGGGAGCCGCGGATCTGGACCAGGGCGAAGTTCGGGAAGATCTGAATCTTGCCGATGTCCTTGCCGTGCAGGCCGCCCTCGCCGGTGATGGCGCCGACGATGCCCGGCGGGCGTGCGCCGTGGGTGTGGCCCACGCCGACCTTGTACGAGGTGTAGCCGTGCTCGGTGGTCGGGGCGTCTCCGCGGTGGCCGCGCTCCCCGTGACGGTCGTCACCGGACAGCTTCGCCGTGAACTCCGGCTCCTCGGAGGCGGAGCCCGGGCCTTCGTCGCCCACGGACATCGCGCCCAGGGCAGAGGCGAGCTCCAGCGGGTCGAGACCGTTCTCGGTGACGAACTCGCCGATCAGCTCGCGGTACAGCTCCAGACGGCCGCGCTCGATGCGCTCGGGGATCTTGGTCAGCTGAGTGGCCAGACGATGCTTGGACACGTCGCGCGGGGAGGGGATGTCCGCCTCGGCGAGGGTCTGCTTCGTCGCGCGCTCGATGTTCTTCAGTGCCCGACGCTCGTGGGGGCCGATGAAGGTCAGCGCCTCGCCGGAGCGTCCGGCGCGGCCGGTGCGCCCGATGCGGTGCACGTAGGACTCCGCCTCCTTGGGCACGTCGAAGTTCACGACCAGGCCGATGCGCTCGACGTCCAGGCCGCGGGCCGCGACGTCGGTGGCGACCAGCACCTGCAGGGAGCCGTCGCGCAGGCGCTCGACGATCTTCTCGCGCTCCTTCTGGGGCACGTCGCCGCTGATCGATGCCGCGATCAGGCCTCGGGACAGCAGAGCGGTGCCGACCTCTTCGGCGGCGGCGCGGGTGCGCACGAACACGATCGCGGCCTCTGCCGGGGAGGTCGCCAGCACGCGGGCCAGAGCGCCGGTGCGGTGTCGGAAGGGCACCACGGCGTAGGTCTGGGTCACGCTCTTGACCGTCGAGGACCCCGGGGACACCCGCACGCGCACCGGGTCCTTCATGTGGGTCTGGGCCACCCGCTGAATGGCCGACGGCATGGTCGCGGAGAACAGAGCCACCTGGCGGCTGGCGGGGGAGTGGGAGAGGATCTCCTCGACGTCCTCCGCGAAGCCCATCCGCAGCATCTCGTCGGCCTCGTCGAGGACGGCGAAGCGGATGGTGTCCAGGCGCAGGTTCGTGCGGCGCATGTGGTCCATCACACGGCCGGGGGTGCCGACGACGACCTGGGCGCCGCGAGCGAGGGCCCGCTCCTGCGGGCCGTAGGGGGATCCGCCGTAGAGCGCGACCACGTCGAGCCCGCCGATCGAGGTGGCGAAGGAGGCGATGGCGTCGGCCACCTGCATGGCCAGCTCGCGCGTCGGGGCGAGCACCAGGGCCTGCACCTCACGGCGCGACGGGTCGATCGCCGCGAGCAGCGGCAGGCCGAAGGCGGCGGTCTTGCCGGTGCCGGTCTGGGCGACGCCGATCACGTCGCGACCCTCCAGCAGCGGCGGGATGGCCTGAGCCTGGATCGCCGACGGGATGGTGAAGCCGAGCTCGTCGACCGCACGGCGCAGGGACGGCGGCAGGTCGATGTCGTCGAAGCTGGGGTCGGCGGGGGTCTTCGGCTCAGCCGGAGCCGGGTCGGCGGCGGCCGGCGCGGCTACCGGCTGGGCG
>JAKDUN010000011.1 GCA_030457675.1 Brachybacterium sp.
CGGCTGGGGCGCCGCCGCGCCGAGCAAGGACGCCCCGGACGGCGGTGGTCCGGGCGGGAAGGACGCCGCGAGCACCGACGACGCCGCAGGGCCGAGCGCCGCGAGCGGCTCCGGAGCCGCCGACGGCGCGTCGACCCAGCCGGCCAGCTCGCACAGCGCCGCCGGCGCCGACGAGGCCCACCGTCCGCCCGTCACCCGCATCGACCTCGACTCCGTGGAGTCGCGCCTGGTGCCCTTCCCGGTGGTCTCGGGCTACTACTCGCATCTCACCGCGGTCAGCGGCGGCTTCGTCTGGCTGCGTCACCCGCAGCAGGGGGTCCTGGGCAGCGCCCGCGCCGGGGTGAAGGGCGATGCGCCCACGCCGACGCTCGAGCACTGGAGCCTCGCGGACCGCAAGCTCACGGTGCTCGCCGAGGGCGTCACCGACCTCTCGGCCTCCGGCGACGGCCAGTCGCTGGTGATCCGGCAGGGCGAGCAGTGGGTGCAGGTGCCCGCCACCCGCAAGGCCGAGGACGACGATCCGGCGCGCGTGGTCATCGACACCTCCCGGATGCGGCTGACCGTGGACCCGGTCGCGGAGCGTCGCGGCATGCTCTGGGACAACTACCGGATCATGGCCCAGCAGTACTGGCGCGCGGACATGGACGGCATGGACTGGCACGCGATGACCTCCTGGTACGACCCGGTCATCGAGCGCCTGGTGACCGAGGACGACTTCCAGGACATGATGTGGGAGGTCCAGGGCGAGCTGGGCACCTCGCACGCCTACGTGCAGGGCTCGGTCTACCACGCCGATCCGCCGATGCTCCCCGCCCATCTGGGGGCGGACCTCGAGCACCGCGAGGGTCGCTGGGTGATCACCCGGATCCTGCCCGGCGACTCCTCCGACCCCGACGCCCGCTCCCCGCTGCTCGCCCCCGGTGTGGGTGCGCAGGTCGGCGATGCGGTGATCCGCGTCGACGGGCGACCGGTGCACCGTGAGGGAGTGGAGGCCGCGCTCGTCGGCGCCGCGAACACGCCCACCGAGCTGGTGCTGCTGCGCGAGGGCGCCGAGCACCGGGTGGCGGTCACGCCGCTCGCCGACGACTCCGCTCTGCGCTACCAGGCCTGGGTCGCCGCCCGCCGTGAGCTGGTCGAGGAGCTCTCGGGCGGCCGGCTCGGCTACCTGCACATCCCCGACATGGTCTCCTCCGGCTGGGCGCAGATGCATCGTGACCTGCGCGAGGCCTCCACGAAGGAAGGGCTCGTGGTGGACGTGCGCTACAACAGCGGCGGTCACACCTCGCAGCTGGTCACCGACCGGATCGCCCGTCGGGTGCTCTCCTGGGGCTACCCGCGCCACGAGCGCCCCGGCACCTACCCGGCCTTCGCCCCGCGAGGAGCGGTGGTGCTGGTGACCAACCAGGAGGCCGGCTCCGACGGGGACATCGTGAACGCCGTCTCCCGCGCCCTGGAGATCGGGCCGATCATCGGCACCCGCACCTGGGGCGGCGTGGTCGGCATCGACGGCCGCTACGACCTGGTCGACGGCACCGGCGTCACCCAGCCGAAGTACGCCAGCTGGTTCGAGGGCGAGAACTGGGCGATCGAGAACTACGGCGTCGAGCCGGACATCGAGGTGCCGCTGCCGCCCAGCGCCTGGGTCGCGGGCGAGGATCCGCAGCTGGCGCGCGGGGTCACCGAGGCGCTCACGCTGCTGGAGAAGGAGCCCGCCGCGGTCGCGCCCCCGCTGCCCGCGCCGCGCTTCGGGCCCGGCAAGGGCTGAGCCTCGCAGATCGCGGCCGATGAGCTCGTTGCCCAGGGAGAGCCGCTCGAGCGGGGTGAGCGGGGCGTCGCTCCGCGCCTGGGCCCACGCTCCGGGCAGCGCCCTCAGTGCGGCTCGATGTGCAGCGTCACCTCGACCCGGTCCCCCACCCCGATCCGCTCGGCCCGCTGGACCGCGACCTTCACCGGCACCAGATATCCGCCCTCGCGGGGGAAGAGCGAGGTGGTGAAGTCCGTGCCCCCGATGCGGACGGCCGCCGGGATGCAGCCCCAGCCGTAGGTGGCCGAGGGGCATCGACGGGCGTCCCAGCGGGCATACGATGGGATCACCGACGACGTCGACCCGGGGGCCGCGTCGCCGAATCCCCGAGCCCCCGATGCAGGAGGTCGAGATGCAGGACGACCACTTCACCTCTCAGGCCCCGTTCCCCCCGGACCCGGGCACCCGTCCGCTCGGCGTGCTCATCGGCTTCGACGGCTCCGACCAGTCCACCCGGGCACTCTTCTACGCCTCACGTGCCGCACAGCGGCTCGGCAGTCCGCTCACCGTGGTCACCGCCTTCACGGTGCCGAGCCTCGCGTACGCCGACGTCTCACTGACCCCCACGGTTCCCGCGGAAGCCGCCCACCTGGCCGCAGCGCAGGATCTGCTCGAGGAAGCCCGCGAGCACGTGCGCGGCTTCCCCGGTGAGGTCGATCTGCGCACCGCGCAGGGCGATGCCGCCGGCGTGCTGGTGGAGCTGTCCGCGCAGGCCCAGCTCGCCGTCGTCGGCGCCCGTGGCCGCGGCGGCTTCTTCGGCCGTCTGCTCGGCTCCGTCTCCTCGGCGCTGCCCGCGCACGCGCACTGCCCCTCGATCGTCGTCCCGCGCCAGTACGAGGTGGGCACCGACACCGGCGCCGCTCGCTTCACCCCTCGGGACGAGCACACCCCGGTGATGGTCGGAGCGGACGGCTCCGCGCACAGCCGGCGCGCCGTGCGCCACGCCGTGGTGGCCGCTCGCACCCGGAAGGCACCGCTGCACCTGCTGATGGTGATGTCCTCCTTCGAGGACTGGGGCGGCGCCTCCATGGCCTGGCTCCCCGACCCGGAGCTGCTGGAGCGCCACCGGGGCGAGCTCGGCGCGCAGCTCGAGGCCGACGCGACGGAGCTGCGCACCCAGCACCCGGACCTCACGATCACCTGCGAAGTGATGGTGGCCGAGCCGGTGTCCGCCCTGCTCGAGCGCACCGCGACCTCCCAGCTCACGGTGCTCGGCACCCGAGGCCACGGCCGGGTGGCCAGCACGCTGCTGGGCTCGGTCTCCCAGGCCGTTCTCCAGCACGCCGAGGGCCCGGTGATGGTGGTCCCGCCGCCCGGCGCCGAGGGCGAGGCCTGATCCCGGCCACGGCCCGCTGACCGAGGCACAATGGAGGACATGATCTCGAGCCGCACACCGCTGCGCCTGGCGCGCGGTGGCACAGCCGCCACCCTGGTGACCCTGCTCGCGCTGGGCGGTCACCTGGTGGGCGGCGGCGCGATGCCGTCATGGGTGGGAGTGGCGCTGCCCTGGTGGCTGTCGGTGACCGTCTGCACGGTGCTGGCGGGAGCCCGCTTCTCGCTGCCGCGGATGGGGATCGCCGTGCTCGCCAGCCAGGCGCTCTTCCACGGCCTGTTCATCGTCGGCACCCCGGGGGACCCGGGTGCTGCACTGGTCGCGCCCCCGGGCTCCCACCTGGGCCACGGCGCGCACGGAGCGAGTGAGGCCCTGCACTCCTCGGGGCACTCCGGCCACGGCTCCGCCGAGGTGGCGGGGGTCGCGGATCATGGCCTGCACGGCAGCCACTCCGATCCGCAGATGCTGCTGTGGCACCTCGTGGCCGGACTGGTGGCCACCCTGGTGCTGCATCAGGGCGAACGCTTCCTGCTGCGCTGCGCCGGCCTGGTGGCGGCGGTGCTCGACGTGCTCGCTCGGCCCCCACGCGCCGTGACACTCCCGGTGCTCATCTCGCCCGGCGCACCCCGGCCGGTGCCCGCACGCGCCTCGCTGCGTCACCTCCGCCGCGCGGCGGCCGACCCGCAGCTGCGGCGAGGCCCACCCGTGGTCCTGGCCGCCTGAGCGCCCCCGACGCCCTGCGTCGATGGTGCGGCACCTCTGCCTGCTCAGGCAGCCCTTCGGATGCATACCGCCCGGCACCGCCGTGCGGACCTTCTTCACGCTCACCGCCGGTCGCGCACCCTGCCGCCGGCTCGCTGAGCCTCTCCGAAAGGACCACGCATGACCCGCTCCACTCTCTCCACGCACGCCCGCCGCACCTCTCCGTCCGCTCCCGCGTCCCTGTCCGGTGTTCGCCTTCCGCGGCGTGCGGCGCTCGCCGCACTCCTGCTGCCCCTCGCCGCCTGCGCCGCGGAACCCGAGGGAGATGACCCCGCCGCCGGCGCCCCCTCGGGCGGGGCGGCCGACGACGGCACGCTCACGGTCACGGACCCCTGGGTCAAAGCCGCCGGGGAGGGCATGACCGCCGCCTTCGGCACCGTCCGCAACGGCACCGGCGGCGACCTGGTGCTGACCGGGGCCCGCACCGACGCCAGCGCCCAGGTGGAGCTGCACGAGACCTCCTCCGACGGCTCGGGCGGCATGAGCATGCAGGAGAAGGAGGGCGGCTTCACCCTGCCCGCGGGTGGGGAGCTGATTCTCGAGCCCGGCGGGAACCACCTCATGCTCATGGAGCTCACCGCACCTCTGCTCCCCGGGGACGAGGTGGAACTGACCTTGGAGTTCACAGACGGCACCGAGCACCCCTTCACGGCCACGGTGAAGGACTTCGCAGGCGCCCAGGAGCACTACGAGCCCGAGGGCTCGGCGGGCTCCGGAGCCTCCGACGGCGGCGGTGAGCACGCCGAGCACGGAGGCGACGAGTGAACGCCGCGGACCATCCCGCGGCCCGTCCCGGTCGACGCCATCTGCTGCGGGCGGGCTCCTTCGGCGTGGGCGCCCTCGGCGTGGGCGCTGCGTCGGTCGGCCTGGATCGCACGCTGCGGGGCACCGGCGCCGACAGACCTCCCTCGTCCGCGGTCGAGCCTGCTGTGCAGGGCGGTGCGACCGTCCCGTTCCACGGCGAGCACCAGGCGGGGATCGAGACCCCCGCCCCGGCGGCCGCGACCTTCGTGGGCCTGGAGCTGCGGGAGGAGGTGGACCGCGCCGGGGTGCTGCGCCTGCTGAGGCTGCTCACGGATGACGCGGCCCGCCTCACCCGCGGCGAGCCTGCGCTCGCGGACACGGAGCCGGAGCTCGCGGCGGCACCGGCCGCGCTCACCGTGACCGTCGGCTTCGGCCGTGAGCTGATGGAGCGGGCGGAGCGGCCGGCGCCCTCGTGGCTGGACCCTCTGCCCGCCTTCGGGATCGACGAGCTCGAGGAGGCCTTCACCGGCGGTGACCTCATGCTGCAGATCGCGGCAGAGGACCCGGTGACGGTCTCCCACGCCGTGCGGATGCTGCTCAAGGATGCGCGCGCCTTCACCCAGGTGCGCTGGGTGCAGCCAGGATTCCGACGCTCACCGGGGACGGTGGCCCCGGGCACCACGATGCGCAATCTCTTCGGCCAGGTCGACGGGAGCGCGAACCCCGCCGCCGGGTCCGCACACTTCTCCCGCGTGGTGTGGATCGAGGACGGCCCGTTCGCCGGCGGAACCTCGATGGTGATCCGTCGGATCCGGATGGACCTGGACGGATGGGACGAGGTGGACCGCACCGCCCGGGAGCTGTCCACCGGCACCCGCCTGGACGACGGCGCACCGCTGACCGGCGGCACGGAGGCCTCCGACGCGGACTTCACGGCGGTCTCGGCCCACGGCTTCCCCGTGATCGGGGAGTTCTCCCACATGCGCCGCGCGCACGGGGTCGACGAGGGCGAGCACCAGGAGATCTTCCGCCGGCCGTACAACTACGACACCGCGCCGCCGCCGGGCAGCGGTGCGATCTCCGAGTCCGGGCAGATCTTCGTGTCCTTCCAGGCCGACCTGCTGGGCCAGTTCCTGCCCATCCAGCGGCGGCTGGATGAGCTGGATCTGCTGAACCAATGGACCACTCCGATCGGCTCGGCGGTGTTCGCGATCCCTCCCGGCTGCGCCGAGGACGAGTACCTGGGAGAGACCGTGCTGGGCTGAGACGGCCATTGCCACCGGCGCCGGACCACCACGCGTCCGGCACCGGTGGCAACCCGTGGCGAAGCCGCTGACGGTGATCTGTCCACCTCGTATGCTGAGGCGACGACCTGCACCGGCGCATCGACGCCGCCCGAGGGCAGGTGGCCCGACGAGCGCAGGAGACCCCCATGCCCCGATTCCACATCCCGGCCGAGGACGCCCAGGGCCCGCTCGTGGTCGGAATCGACATCGGCTCCGGCGGCACCCGCGCCGCGGTCTACGACGTCACCGGCCGTGAGGTCGGCGCGCTCCACCACAAGGAGTCCCACGAGTTCACCGTGGGCGATGACGGCACCAGCACCATCGACGCCGACCAGATCGTCGAGGAGATCCGCGCCGCGCTGGCCGCCGTGCTCACCGCCACCGAGCTGCCGGGCGAGGTGCGGGCGATCGGCGTCGACACCTTCGCCTCCTCGCTGGTCGCGGTCGACGCGGCGGGCAATGCGCTGACCCCCTGCATCACCTACGCGGACACCCGCTGCCACGCCCAGGTCGACCGGCTCTCGCAGAGCCTGGACGTGGACGCCCTCCACGAGCGCACCGGCGCGCGCCTGCACTCCTCGTACACCGCGCCCCGCCTGGCCTGGCTGCGGGAGACCCAGCCCGACGTCTTCGCCCGCACCGAGCGCTTCATGGCGCTCGGCGAGTACGCGGCGTTCAAGCTGCTGGGCACCCCCGCGCTGGGGACCGCATCGGCCGCCTGGTCCGGCATGACCGATCGTCGCACCGGCGAGTACGTGCCCGAGCTGCTCGAGGCCGTCGGCGTGGACGTGTCGATGATGGGCCCGTCGCTGGACCCCGAGGACGCCCTGCCCGTCGACGGCACCCCGCTGGCGAAGGACTTCCCGCAGCTGAAGGAGGCTGTGTGGCTGCCGGTGATCGGCGATGGCCTCGCCGCGAACCTCGGCATCGGTGCGCTCGGCGCGGGCACCTGGGGGATCTCCACCGCGACCTCCGGCGCGATCCGTCAGCTGCTGTCCACCGAGATCCCCACCCTGCCCAGCGGGCTGTGGGCCTACCGCGTGGACCAGCAGCGCACCCTCATCGGCTCCGCCATGAGCGACTGCGGCCGCGTGCTGGACTGGTGCCGCAACGAGCTGGCGATGCCCGTCGACGTGGCCGAGACGGACACCACCTCCCTCTTCTCCGCACCGGTCAGCCACGGCACGCCGCTGGTGGTCCCCTTCTTCTCCGGGGAGCGCGGCACCAAGTGGCGGGGCAGCTCACGGGCCCTGTTCGCGAACGTCGGCGCGTCCACCACCTGGGAGGACATGCTGCGCGGGGCGATGGAGGGCGTGGCCCTGTCGTTCCTGCGCATCGCCGACCAGATGCGCGAGGCCGGCGGCGTGCCCGAGCGGATCGTGCTCTCGGGCGGCATGACCGGGGCGATCCCCGGCTGGCTGCACCTGCTCTCGGACGCGCTCGGCATGCCGATCGACCATGTGGCGGTGAACCGCTCGACCATGCGCGGCGCCGCCGTGATGGCCCTCGAGCAGGCGGCTCCCGACCGGCCCGTCGCCGAGGCCCCCGTGCTGACCCACGTGGAGCCGGTCGCCGCCCACCAGGAGTACTACCGCGAGCGCCTCGAGCGCTTCGAGAAGCTCGCCGACCTGGCCTGAGGTCGCGGGCCGGAGGGCCGAGGCGCGCGGCCGGAGATGACGAACCGGACCCGCCGGGCCGGCGACGCACGGCGCCCCCACGAGCTGAGCTCATGAGGGCGCCGTCGGTGCTGCGGGAGGGCCGTCCCGTCAGGGGCGCGGGAGGCGCTTCTCCTCGGCGACGACGGCGGTGACCAGCGGGTCGCCGGCCGGCACCTCGAGCAGGGCGAGCAGCGCGGTGACGCGCTCGACGTCGTCCTGCACCGCGGCAGCCGCGGCGATCTGCTCGGACTTCGGATCCTGCACCTCCTGGCCGCCGGCCACGCGATCGGTGACCCAGGCGGTCCAGGCGGCGACGGCCGCGACCTCGCCGGGGGCCTTGTCCGGGCCGCCGAGCTCGGCGATCACGGGCAGGGCGCGCACCGGCAGCTTCACGGAGCCGTCGGCGGCGATGCGGATGAGGTTGTCGGCCAGGCGCGGATTGCGGAAGCGCTCCTCGAGAGCCGCGGTGTAGGCGTCCAGCTCCTCGGCGGGCAGCGGCAGCGTGTCCCGGGCCTCGGCCCACAGCTGCTCGACCAGTGCCCGCACCTCGCGGTGCCCGATCGCCTCGTCGACGCGCTGCACGCCGGCGACCTGACCGGCGTAGGCCATCAGGGTGTGGGCGCCGTTGAGCAGGCGCAGCTTGCGCAGCTCATGCACCTCGATGTCGTCGGTCAGCTGCACGCCGGCCTTCTCCCACTCGGGGCGGCGGCCGCGGAAGCGGTCCTCGATCACCCACTCGGAGAAGGGCTCGGTGACCACGGGGACGCTGTCGGCGAGACCGGTCTGCGCCAGAACGGTGTCCGCGGCCTTCTCGTCGGCCGAGGGCGTGATCCGGTCGACCATGGAGGAGACCACGTCGACGTGATCCGCGAACCAGACGCTCGTCTCCTCGTCGAGCTCGGCGAGGACGGCCCGGCGCAGCACCTCGCCGTTGCCGGTGAGGTTGTCGCAGGAGACCAGGGCGATCGGCTCGGAGACCCCGGCCTCGCGGCGGGCCTTCAGGCCCAGCGCGATGCGGGCCGGGGCGGAGGTCGCAGGATCGCTGCCTGCCGCATAGCCCTTCTCGGTGATGGTCAGGGTGACCACGGCGGTGAAGGGGTCCGCGAGCAGGCGCACCAGCGCCTCGACGTCGGAGGCCGGGAACACCTCGTCGATGACCTCGACGATGCTGACCTCGTCCTTCTCTGCCCCGCGCACGATCAGGCCGTACTTCCCGCCCTGGGCGTTCAGCGCCTCCGCCATCGCGGCGGAGCGGCCGGTGAAGGCCACGACGGACCAGCCGCCGGCCACCTCCGTGTTGTGCAGGGTGTGGGCACGGGCGAAGTTGCCGATGCCGAGGTGGACCAGACGGCCCACGTCGGAGGGGCTGGGAGTGCTCATCAGTTCTTCTCTCCTGCAGCGCCGAGGCGGAAGACCTCGCGCGGCTGCTGATCGGGCAGGGTGGCCACGAGCTCCTGGGCGTCCTCGAGACGGATCCGGTGCTCGGCGACCAGCCCCGCGAGGTGCGTGGCGTCGAGTCGACGGGACATGTCGTGACGCGCCGGGATCGAGCAGAAGGCGCGGGTGTCGTCGATGAAACCGCTGGTCCGGCTGTAGCCGAGGGTCTCGGAGACGGCGCGGCGGTAGCGCAGGATCGCATCCGGCGCATCGATGAACCACCAGGGTGCCCCGGCGAACACCGAGGGGTACACGCCGGCCAGCGGCGCGATCTCGCGCGAGAGCACCGTCTCGTCGATCGTGAACAGCACGGTGCGGAAGTTCGGGTGGTGACCCACGTCGTTGAGCATCGGGCGGATGTGGTGGACGTAGTCCACCGCGACCGGGATGTCGAAGCCGACGTCGGCGCCGAACGCCGCGAACATCTCCTCGGAGTGGTTGCGGGAGACGGCCGGGTGGATGGTCAGGACCAGGCCGTCCTCGGAGGCCAGGCGGGCCTGGTCGCCGAGCATATGGCGGCGCAGGGCCACGGCGTCGTCGGCACCGATCTCGCCGGCGCGCGCGGCGGTGTAGAGGCGGCGGGCGTCCTCGTCGCCGAGACGGGCGGTGCCCGGGTCGATGTGGGCGTGGTCCGAGGAGACCGCGCCGTGGTCGCGGAAGTAGAGGCGACGGGTGCGCATCGCCTCGTGGTAGCCGTCATAGGTGCTGACGTCGACTCCGGCGGCCTCGCAGAGCGCCTCGGTGAGCGCGGGGAAGTCGGGACGGCCGGCCTCGAGGTACTTGTCCGGGCGGAAGGTGGGGATGACCCGGCCGGTGAACGACGTATCGGCGGCGAGCGCATCGTGCTGGGCGAGGTCGTCGATGGGATCGTCGGTGGTCGCCAGGACGGTGATCCCGAACTGCTCGAACAGGGCGCGGGGACGGAACTCCGGGCGAGTGAGCTTCTCGGCGATCTCGTCGTACATCGCGTCGGCGGTGCGCGGGTTCAGCACCGTCTCGAGGCCGAAGACCTCGTAGAAGACGTGCTCCATCCAGTAGCGGGACGGGGTCCCGGCGTAGGCGTGCCAGTGCTCGGCCAGCAGGCGCCAGGCCTTGCGGGAGGCGGCTTCGTCCAGCGGGCCCTGGCCCACGCCGAGATCGGCGAGATCCACGCCGCGGGCGTGCATCAGGCGGTTGACGTAGTGGTCCGGAGTGATGAACAGCGCGGTGGGATCGCGCCACGGCTCGTTGTCCAGGAGCAGCCGGGGATCGACGTGACCGTGGGGCGAGACGATCGGCTGCTCCTTCTCGAGCTCGTAGAGCCCGCGGGCGATCTCGCGGACAGCAGGATCGGCGGGGAAGAGTCTGTCAGGGTGCGGCACGTAGGCATCGTTGCTCATGGCGCCATCCTCGCAAGGCCTCGCTGGTCCTGCTGCACGTTGTCACCGGTTGCCGGTGGGCCAGCATCAGTTGTTCAGTCAACTACCTGCTCAGCTGCCGGGTTCGCGGGGTCCGGTGGTGCCGCGCGGGACCAGCCGCACCGGCAACGTGCCCTCGACGGGACTGCGGTGCGCGGAGGGATTCTCGATCCTGCGCACCAGGCGCTCGACGGCCGCCCGGCCCTGAGCCCGCTTGGGGCTGACGACGGTGGTGAGGCCGCCGCCGACCAGCCTCGAGAGCTGGATGTCGTCGTGCCCCATCACCGACAGCTCGCCCGGCACCCGGATCCCCGCCCGCAGCGCGGAGATCAGGAAACCGAAGGCGACCAGGTCGTTGTAGCAGACCACGGCATGGGGCAGGGAGTCGCGCAGCTCCTCGAAGGCCTGTTCGCCGCCCGTCGTCGTGGGGGCGAAAGGGCCGTGCCGCTGGATCTGCAGCCCGTGCTGCCGGGCGGCGACGCGGGCCGCGCGCCAGCGCTCCCCGTCGGACCAGGAATTGACCGGGCCGGCGACGTAGGTGACCGTGCGGATCCCGTTCTCGGCGAGATGGGCGAGCGCCTGGCCCATCCCGTGCTCGAAATCGGGGGTCACCGAGTCGAGACCGGCGACGCGCCGGTTCAGCACCACCACCGGGATGCGCTTGGTGAGGTGGTTCAGGGTGGCATCGGAGAGGCGGGTGCCGGCCAGCACGATCCCGTCGACCACGTTGATAGCGCTCTCGAGGCTCGAGCGCTCGCGGATCTCGTCCTCGACGGTGTCCAGCAGGAGCAGCAGGAAGTCCTGCTCATGGGCGGCCTCCTGCATCCCGGAGACGAGCTCGGCGAAGTAGGGGTTGGTGAGGTCGGGGACCTCGATGCCGAGGCGGTGATGGCGCTCCCCGCGCTCCTGGGCGTCGGGGGAAGCGGTGCGGTAGTCCAGCTCCTTGGCGGCATCCATCACCTTGGCGTGCGTGGCGGCGCTGACCCGACCGGGGCGGGAGAAGGCACGGGATACGGTCGACGGGGCGACGCCGGCGGTCCTGGCGACGTCGTAGATCGTCACGCGCTTCTCGGCCATCCTGCGGCTCCGTCCTCGCCGCTGCCGGCGCTGCCTCACGATTATGAGTCGTCAGCCTACCCCGCCGAGGGGCAACCGGCGGCAACCATCACCGTGCCTCCCCCGCCGAGCTCGATCAGCAGCACCCCGACGGCGATCATCCCGAAGCCCGCGAGCATCATCGGGGTGAGGCTCTCCCGGAACAGCATCCGGGAGGCGAGGGCGGTGAGCACGATGCCCACCGCGGCCCACAGGCCGTAGGCGACCCCGAGCGGCATCCCGGCCGCGAGGGCCCCGGACAGCATCGCGAAGGCGACCACGTATGCGCCGATGACCGGCAGGTACCAGGCACGACGGCCGCCGGCGGCCACGCGCAGGGACAGGGTCCCGACCACCTCGGCGAGGATGGCCCCGCTCAGCAGCAGCCAGCTCATCGCACCTCCTCGGCCCGGGCGCGCTGGGCGCCGATCTCGACGACCACCACCCCGGCGGCGACCAGCACGATCCCGGTGACCTTCAGCACCGTGAACACCTCGTCGAACAGCACGGCGGAGAGTGCCGCGGTGAGCACCACCCCGCAGGCGCCCCAGATCCCGTAGGCGACGCCGAGCCCCATCCCCCGCTTCAGCACCGCGACGAGCAGGCCGTAGGAGAGTGCGTAGCCGCCGACGACGACCGTGTAGAGGGCGGGTCGATCGAGCGCGCCGCGCAGGGACAGGGTGGCGGCGACCTCGCTGAGGATGGCGAGGGCCAGCAGCAGCCAGGTGGTCACGCGGGCTCCGGCGCCCACCGCGCGATCTGGGCGGCGAGGTGGCCGGCGCCGTAGCCGTTGTCGATGTTGACCACGCCGATGCCGGGCGCGCAGGCCGAGAGCATGGTGAGCATCGCAGCGCGTCCTCCCTCGGCGACCCCGTAGCCGACGGAGGTGGGCAGGGCGACCACGGGGGCGGCGATCTGGCCGGCGACCACGGTGGGCAGCGCCCCGTCCATCCCGGCGGCGACCACGACGCACGCCGCCTCGCGCAGCTCCGGCAGGCGGGACTGGAGGCGATGCAGGCCGGCGATGCCGATGTCCGCGATCAGCCGCGTGGGGCGGCCGAGGTAGCGGGCGGTGAGCTCGGCCTCGCGGGCCGCAGGCAGGTCGCTGGTGCCGGCGCAGGTGACGATGACCAGGCCGCCCGTCGGCTCCGGTGTCTCGGCGGGCCAGGCCAGCAGGCGGGCGTCGGGGTCGTGCAGGGCGCCCGGGAGGGCGGCGAGCACCGCCTCGGCGCGGGCGGGGTCGGCGCGGGTGAACAGCACCGGGCCGAGGCCCTCGTGCCCGGCCTCGTGCAGCTGGGCGTACTCCGCGGCGATCGCGGCGACCTGCGCGATGCTCTTGGCATCGCAGAGCACCGCCTCGGGGGCGCCGCGGCGGCGGGTCCGGTCGAGGTCGAGATCGAGGAAGCCCTCGATCTTCCCGTCGGCCGCGCCCTCAGCCATGTGCCCCGGCGCCCGTGCCGATGACCTGGAGCGAGAACAGGCCCGAGCGGATGCCGTCGAGGTCGATGGTGACGTGCTGGAAGCCCGTGTCCTTGCCGGCGGCGACGAGGGCCGCGCGGATCCCGGGTTCCATGGCGCGTGCCAGTTCGTCGGTGGGCAGCTCGATGCGGCCGACGGTGCCGTGGTGGCGCACCCGGCAGTCGCTGAAGCCCTGCTGGTAGACGGCGTCCTCGAGATCGTCGATCTGGCGCAGCTTCTCGGGGGTGACCTGCTGGCCGAAGGGGACCCGGGAGGCGAGGCAGGGCGCGGCGGGCTTGTCCGCGACGGGCAGGGACATCGCCCGGGCCACGGCCCGGACCTGGGGCTTGGTCATGCCGACGACCGACAGCGGGCGCAGCACCCGGTGGCGGGTGGCGGCGCCGGCACCGGGTCGGTCGTGGCGGGTGGCGTCGTCGGCGTTCTCGCCGTAGGCGACCGCGTCCAGCCCCTGGTCGCCGACCACGTCATCGCCGATGCGGGTGAACAGCTCGTCCTTGCAGTGGAAGCATCGCGAGCCGTCGTTCTTCTGGTAGTCGGGGTTCTCGCCCTCGTGGGTGTGGACCTCGACCACCTCGACCCCGATCACGGCCGCGACCTGGTGCGCGAGGCGTCGCTCGCGGCGGGCGAGGGACGGGGAGACGCCGAGCAGGGCGACCACGTCCTCGGTGCCGAGGGCGCGGACGGCGAGCGCGAGCAGGGTCGCGGAGTCGACGCCCCCGGAATAGGCCACGCCGAGGCGGCCGACGCCCTGGAGCTGGGTGGAGACGGCGTCGGCGAGCTCGAGGGCTTCGCCGCTGAGCGCCTGGGGCGTCATGGCGGTGACCTCGAAGCCCGGGTGGCCGGGCGAGAACAGCGAGGCTGCGGCCGACGGGGCGGGGCGGGTGCTGGTCACGCGCTCTGCCCCGCCGCGCCGTCGCGCTCGGAGGCGAGACGGAAGAGCACCTCGCCCGCGTGGTCGATGACCAGGGTGTCGGGATCGTTCCGCAGCGCCTCGATGTCGAGGGTGGCGGGGTCCTTGTGCAGGACGTTGTGGACCTCGCACTCCTCCTTCGGGATCGAGGTGGCGAAGTAGCGGTTCACCCGCTGCTTCTCCTCCCCCGTCTCGGGGTCGTAGGTGCCCAGGCCCGTCACGTGGGTGGAGTGGGCGAGCTCGCCCCAGGGATGATCCTTGAAGCGGTCCCACTGCTTGGTGAAGTACTCGATGTTGTGATAGCCGATGTCACGGATCCCGGGGTGCATCGCGGCGACCTCGGTGATGTGCGGGGCGTAGATGATCACGTCGCCGCCGTCGGCGCAGACGGGCTCGGACTTGTAGAAGCCCTTGGCCCCGGTCCACATGTCGTCGTACATCTCCGGCACCAGCGCGACGATCCGCTGGTAGGGCTTGTCGACGTAGGTGATGTGGGTCTGCGCGGAGATCTTCGCCATCGCGGCCCAGGCGGCCTGCGGGTCGCCGAACGCGACCGCATTGAGGTCCTGCCCGCCGGAGATCACGTCCATGGTGACCGCGAGCTTGGTGGAGTCGATGAGGTCGCTGGCGGCGTCGATCAGCTGGCGCACGGGGGTGATGCCGAGGGTGCCGATGATGCGGCTTGCGGTGATCAGTGCGCCCACCCAGTGGGAGATGTCGATGACGTCGTGCACCGAGCAGCCGGGGAAGAAGTACTTGTTGCCGCCGGAGAAGCCGACCACCTCGTGGGGGAAGACGGGGCCGACGATCAGGTTGACGTCGCTCTCGGCGACGAGCCGGTTGATCTGCACGCGCATGGGGATGTCGGTGAGCAGCCCGCCGGTGAGCTCGGCGATCTGCTCGGCCGGGATCTCGCCGAGGTCCGCGATCTGCTCGGGGTCGTCCCAGGCGTGGTTGACCACGGTCCATTCGGGATACGTCTGCGCCGCCCCGTGCTCGGTCGCCCCGAGCAGGGTGTCGATCGCGGTCTCGCTCATCGCGGCGTGGGTGCCCAGCGCGATCAGCACGGTGACGGAGGAGGCGCGGCCGGCGAGCGCGTCGTGGATCGCGGGCAGCACCTTGGGCAGCGGGACGGAGCGGGTGCCGTCGGGGATGATCAGGCAGACGCTCCTGCCCTCGAGGTCCTGCCCGGCGAGCTGCTCGGTGAGGAAGCCGGTGATCTGCTCGTCGGTGAGCACCCCGTCCGGACCACCGAGGAGGGCGGCGCGCTCGGCGAGCCCCTCGGGAATCGGGTGGATCGTGGGCCCCTCAGGCTGCGTCTGCGTCTGGCTCATGGCTCCACTATGCGCCGTCGGGCCTGACCAGGACAAGGATCGCCCGACTGTTGCCACCGCAGGGCTCGACGGGCGCTCGACGCGGCAGTCGCCGGTTCCGAGCTCGCTCTCCTGTGCCTCCTCGCCCTCGAGCAGGGCTCGCCGCGGCACCTGCACAGAGAGCTCTTCCTCACTCGATGAACTGAGGGCCGTCACTCTGCGCAATAATCGCGTCACTCTACAGTGAGAGAGCCTCACTCTACATAGTGACGCTCTGACTCTATACACTGAGTACCTCAGTCACTAAAGTGACAGCATGATGGATCAGGAACTCCGCGAGCACGTCATCCGCCTGCGGAGGCAGGGCAGGGATGACGCTCTCGTCGAGGCCAAAGCGGCGGGCGGCGGCGTACCGAAGAGTGTCTGGCAGACGATCTCAGCCTTCGCCAACACCGACGGCGGGCTCATCATCCTCGGGCTCGACGAACAGACCGAGTTCAGTCCTGCCGAGGGCTTTGATCCACAGAGGATCCTCGACGCACTCCACTCGGGCCTGGACGATTCACACAGTGCGGACCCGAAGGTCCTGCCGATCCCCCCTCACGATGCCCAGCACGCCGACGTCGACGGGGCGCCCGTGGTCACGCTCCGCATCGGCGCGCTGCACGAGGTCCCTGGAGCAGTGATGCCCTGCTTCGTGAGCGCACAGGGAATCGAGCGAGGGAGCTACAAGAGGGTCGGCGATGCCGACAAGCACCTGAGCCCCTACGAGACCCATCTCCTGCGCTCGCGGCGGAGCCCTGACCGCACCGACCGCACGGAGGTCACGGGTACGACGCCGGCCGATCTCTCCTCAGAACTGGTCGGCCGCACGCTCGACGGACTCCGTCACCGCAGTCGGGCACTCACCGGGATCGACGCGGGAGACTCCCTCGGAGGACTGCTCCGGGTCAATGCCGTGAGCTCCGCCGGCGTACCGACCCTTGCCGGATACCTGGCAATGGGCGTGTATCCGCAACAGGAGTTCCCTCATCTCGTCATCGACGTCGCCGTGCATCCGGGTACGGAGAAGTCTCGGGATCCCACGGTGCGCTTTCTCGATCGGCAGAGCTGCGACGGACCGTTGCCCCAGGCCGTTGACGATGCGGTGCGCGCGACTCTGAGGAACCTGCGATCCCGTCGGCTCGTCGACGGAGCAACCGGCATCGATGTTCCTGAGATCCCTGCCGAGGTGCTCCGGGAAGCGATCACGAACGGGGTCATGCATCGCGACTATTCCGCGTTCGCCCGTGGACAACAGGTCGCGGTGGACATCTTCGCGGACCGCGTCGAGGTGAAGAGCCCCGGGGGCTTCTGGGGTGACCGGACGAAGGAGAACGTCGCGGAGGGCTACTCGACCGCACGGAACGAGAATCTCGTCCGGCTGCTCACCGTCGTGCCCATGCCGGACGGCCGTTCCACCGTCGCGGAGAATCAGGGCTCAGGGGTCCCTCTCATGGTGACAGCCATGCGACAGCAAGGACTGCCCGCTCCCGATTACAGCACCTCGACGATCGACCACGTCGTCGTACGGCTGGCCCGCTTCGGGCTCATCGAGTCTGACATGGAGACATGGCTCGACGGATTGCCGGATCGGGAGCAGCGCGAGCGGGCACATGATGTAGCTCTGGCTCTTGCAAAGCTCAACGGCCATGTGTCCGTTGTGGACCTGCGCAACAACCTCGGACTGGACTCGGACGACTGCCGGGCGGCTCTCGCACAGCTCGTCGCGGACGGGCTTCTCGTCGGGATGAACGACGGCCCGTATGTGCTGACCGACCTGCAGATGACCGATTCCGTCTCCGGCGCACGGTGGCAGATCCTCTCCCTCCTCGACGGCAGCCTCCCGAAGTCCATCGCCGAGATCTCCGAGGCGACGGGCAAGACCCGGTCGGCACTCCGCCCCCTGCTGCGCGACCTGGTCGAGCAGGAGCTGGTCGTCGCGACAGCGCCGCCGCAGAGCCGCAACCGAAAGTATCTGCTTCCGCCGCGTCACTGATGTGCCACGCGACGAATCCGGCGGCGCTCACCCGTTGGGCCTGCCTCGGGGATCAGGGGGTCAGACGCTCATGCTCCCGACGCCACGGCGCTCCTCCAGCAGTGCCACGTTCTCCTCCACCCGCCGCCGCGACAGCGAGTACCACAGGGCGAGGATCAGCCCGGCGAGGCCCAGCAGCAGGGCCGGGACGAGGGTGGAGAGGGCGTAGATGCCGTCGAGCACGGCGGCGCTCTGCCTGGCGCCGCCGCCGCGGGTGGACTCGTAGCCGATCCATCCCAGCGCCCATCCGGAGAGGCCTCCTGCCAGGGCCTGGCCCAGCTTCCGCGCCCAGGAGTACATGCCGTAGACGGTGCCGTCGTTGCGTTCGCCCGTACGGACCTCATGGAAGTCGATCACGTCGGTGACCACGGCCCAGATCAAGGATTCGAAACCGGCGACCCCGAGCATGAAGACCGCGTAGCCGAGCATGAAGAGGTAGGGGCTGTCGGTGTCGAGGAGGAACAGGGCCACGCCCGCCACGGTCGCCACGGCGGTCCCGGCGATCCCGAGCTCTCGCTTGCCCAGCCGTCTCGCGAGCGCCGTGGCGAAGGGGATGAACAGCAGGATCGGCACCACGCCGGCCACGTTGACCAGCGACAGCAGCTGTCCGTCGCCGAAGTTCCGAAGCTCATGGCCTCGCCGTGCGGTGTCGGTGCCGTCGGCACCCGCTCCCGGACGTTCGCGAAGCACACCAGATAGCACAGGACCGCGAGGACGCCGCAGCCGATGGCCGCAAACATCATCCGCGATCCCGAGATCACCGAGCCGTCCGCGGTCTGGACGTACACGATCAGCGGCAGCAGCACGGCCTGGGCCAGGTAGGCGAGGTACCCGCCGAAGGAGCGCAGCACCGACAGCGCGGCACGGTCACCGCTGCGGTGCGAGATCACCGAGACCATCGAGCCGTAGGGGATGTTGATCAGGGTGTAGCAGACCGATCCCCACAGCACATAGGTGATCGTCATCCAGGCGAGCCGAGCGCCGTAGCTGCCGTCCTGCAGCAGCGGCGTGAACATCAGGACGCTCGATGCGGCGGCCGGGACCATGAACCGCAGCAGCCAGGGCCGGAAGCGACCGCTCCGGCGCGGCCTGGACAGGTCGATCAGCCGCCCGGCGGCGAAGTCCGTGAAGGCGCCGAGGATGCGGGCGCCGAACAGCAGCGTGCCCACGTGCCCCGCTTCGATGCCCATCACGTTGGTGTAGAAGATCAGGAAGAAGGCGGCCTGCAGGTAGAACGTCAGGTTGTTCCCGATGTCGCCCGAGAGGTAGCCGAGCTTGTCGCGCCAGCCGAAGGGGCGGCTCTGCGGGGCAGCCTCGAGGTCGGGCCCGGCAGGGGGGCCGTCGTGGGGCCCGACGATCCGGCGACGCTCAACGCACATGCTCCTCTGCTCGGTCGTGCGGGTCGGCGGGGGCCGCATGGCAACAGCGTTTCACCCGACGAGGGGCGTTCGTCCCGATATGGACCCATGGAAGCCTCTTCAGCCTGCACTGTTGCCCTCTTTCCGGCCGTTCGCGCGGCACGCTGCAACCGACGGCAACAGAACGCGCGGTTGCACGATGCTCCCTTTGGTCCAGCAGATCGGCGACGACCCGGCCTCGCAGGCCCGCGCCGAGGAGAGCGTGCTGAGCACGAGCTGCTGAACCACGCCCCCGACCGCACCCCGACGCTCAGGCCTCCGGGATGTCGCGGCTGAAGGCCTCGGGCGTGATCGAGGCAGGCTCCGGTCCGCCACGCACCCCGGTATCCAGCGCATCGACCCGCGCGAGCTCGTCCGCGGTGAGTTCGAACCCGTCCACGTCGAAGTTCTCCGCGATGCGCTCGGGCCTGACGGACTTCGGGATCGCGGAGCGCCCCTGCTGGAGGTGCCAGCGCAGCATCACCTGGGCCGGCGTCGCCCCATGCGCTTCGGCGATCTCACCGAGCACCGGGTCCTCGAAGGTGGAGCGGGTGCTGTCGCCGCGGTAGCTGGTGATCCCGCCGATCGGGGACCAGGCCTGGGTGAGGATGCCGTGGGCGCCGTCGGCGGCCTGCACGTCGGACTGGGTGAAGTAGGGATGCACCTCGACCTGGTTGACTGCCGGGGTCACGTCGGTCCGCTCCAGGAGGTCCGAGAGCACGTCGGGCATGACGTTGCTGATGCCGATCGCGCGCACCCGGCCATCGGCCAGCAGCGTCTCCAGCGCCTTGTACGCGCCGATGGTCCTGTCGAAGTCCGTGGGGACCGGCTGGTGCAGCAGGAGCAGATCGATCTGGTCCACGCCGAGCTTGCCCGCGCTCTTGTCGAAGCCGTGCAGGGCGCCGTCGTAGCCGTAGTCCGTGATCCACAGCTTGGTCTCGAGGAACACCTCGGAGCGATCCAGGCCGGAAGCGCGGAGGGCCTCGCCCACCTCGCGCTCGTTGCCGTAGGCGGCAGCGGTGTCGATCAGGCGGTAGCCGACGCGCAGCGCCTCGGCGACCGCGGAGACCGTCTCCTCCGGCGGGGTCTGGAAGACGCCGAAGCCCAGCGCGGGCATCCGGACGCCGTTGTTCAGGGTGAGGGTGGTGGTCATGTCGTACTCCTCGGTGAGATCTTCTGGTCGGTGACGGCGAGGCTCCCCAGCAGCCGCAGCCGCTCCTGGGTGGGGCTGCCGGGCTCGGCGGTAAAGGCGAACATGAACCACTCGGGGTTCGCGGGAAGGTGCATCGCCTCGTAGCTGAGCTCGAGATCCCCCACCACCGGGTGGTGGATCCGCTTCACGCCGGCGCGGTGATGGCGCACGTCGTGCACGGACCAGCGCTGACGGAAGGCGTCGCTGCGGGTCACGAGCTCGCCGATCAGGTCGGTCAGGCCCTTGTCCAGCGGGTTCTGCCCGGCGTAGGTGCGCATCGTGGCCACGATGCCGTCCGCGTTCTCCTCCCAGTCGGGGAGGAAGAGGCGGGCCGCGGGATCGAGGAAGGTGAACCGCGCCGTGTTCGCGCGGCCCGAGGGGTCCTCGAAGAGCGGCGAGTACAGGGCGCGGCCCAGCGCGTTCGCGGCCACGAAGTCCATTCGGCGATCACGCACCCACACCGGGGCGCCGGTGACCGCGTCGAGGAAGCGCTGGAACGCCGGGGTCACGCCCTTCTCACCGGTCTTCCTGCGTCGGCGCCTCGGCCGGGGTCCGGCCGCACGGGCCAGATCGGTCAGATGGTCCGCCTCCGCCTCGTCGAGCCGCAGGGCCTGTGCGACGGACTCGAGCACCTCGGTGGAGACACCGGCGAGCTCCCCGCGCTCCATCCGCGCGTAGTACTCGACGCTCACCCCGGCGAGCATCGCGACCTCCTCCCGGCGCAGCCCGGGCACGCGGCGGCGGGAGCCACCGATGATGCCCGCCTGCTCCGGCGTGATCCGGTCCCTGCGCGTGCGCAGGAACTCCGACACCTCTGCTCGATGATCCATGCGACAACGGTAGGTCCGACTCCGAGGTGGAGGGAGGAACCAGCAGTGCACGGATCAGCATTCCCTCCCTCTTCCGGAGCGAGGGCACATACGGTGTCACCGCCCTCCCCGACACCCGTTCCAAGGACCTCTCCCCCGTGAACCGCTTCCTGGTGCCGTCCTCCGCGCTGATGTGGGGACTGCAGATCGCCTTCCTCAGCCCGTCGCTCGCGCTGATCCTGTCCACCCTCTACGGGGCGAGCACCGCCGAGATCGGCTGGGTGCTGGCGATCTACAACGCCAGCGGCTTCGTCGCCTCCCTGGTGGTGCCCGCCTGGGCGGACCGCCGCCAGGACTACCTCGGGCCGATGCTGCTCAGCGGCGCGCTCACGGCGCTGCTGGTGGTACTGCTCGCCCTGGTCACCGCCCTGCCGCTGGCGACGATCGTGCTGGTGGTGGTCGGCGGGCCCGCCGGGGTGGGCATCTCCCTGCTGTGGTCGCATCTGCGCCATGCCGGGGCGCGGCCCGCCCAGATCGTCAACACCCGCGCGATCGTCTCGGTCGCCTGGGTCGCGGGCCCGCCGCTCGCCACCCTGATCATCGGCTGGTTCGGCCCCCGGGCGATCCTGCTCGCGATCGGGATCGTGGCGCTCGCGAACATCGCCACCACGATGCTCCTGCTCCGCAGCCATCGCGCCGCCCTCGCCTCCGACACCCCACCGACGCCCGCCCCCGCGGAGGACGACGTCTCCCTGGGCAGGGCGGGCGTCGTGCTCGTCACCGCCGCCTTCGTGCTGCTGCAGGCGACGAATGCGACGGGCATGTCGTTCCTGGCCGTGTACGTCCCGCAGACGATGGGGGTCGACGTGGTGTGGGCCGGCATCGCGCTCGGCGTCGCCGCCGGCCTCGAGGTGCCGGCGCTGATGCTCGTCGCGCGCCTGACAACCCAGTATTCGAGCCTGGGACTGATCCTCACCAGCTGCCTGGCCGGGATCGCCTACTACCTGGGCGTCGCCGTGGTCACGGGACCGGTGCTGCTGATCGCCCTGCAGGTGCTCAACGCCTGGTGCTTCGCGGGGATCGGCGGGGTGGGGCTCACCCTGTTCCAGCAGATGATCCGTCGGCCGGGCCTGTCCACCGGGCTGTACATGAACACCCGGCGCGTCGGCGCGATCCTCTCCGGCCCGCTGATCGCGCTCGGCGGCGCGACCGCCCTCGGCCAGCGCGCCACCTTCCTCGCATGCGCCGTGCTCACCCTGGTCGGCCTGCTGATCATCGCGGCGGCAGGTCGCCGCTCGCGCCGCGAGGAGGAGGCCGTCGCGCCGGCTGGTTGAGGCGTGTCACGAGGCGCGCGGCAGCACCGCTCGAGCAGGTGGCCGCAGCGTCCCGATCGCCCGTCCGTCCGGTCGGCGAGGTCGTTCCTCTCGCCGGTGACCGCTAGGTTCGAGAGGTCCGGGCCCCCCGGACCTGCCCTGCAGCGACCACGAGACAAGGATCCGGATGCCCCCTCTCCCG
>JAKDUN010000267.1 GCA_030457675.1 Brachybacterium sp.
TACAGCGGACCGACTCGCAGCGTCGGCGTATGGTCTGATATCGCGGGTCACCGCCCCGTTCTGGGGGCGTTTGAACCAGAAGTGGTTCTCACGCGCACAGAACTGTGTGGTCACCGGGCATTTCGGGCAGATGGGACTCACTTTCGGGGTGCTCGAGGCCAGGTGCGGATGATCACAACAGATGTCACTGTCCGGCAACAACCCTGCTCGGAGCGCTGTGATCGGCGTCTCCGAGGCGTAGGGTCGGGGCCACCCTGGTCCCCGGACGCCTTCGGGCGTCCCGTCGGTGACCGTCTCGGCCGCCGTCGTCCGACCAGGGCCGTCGCGCGCCTGTTCCGCCGGGTCCTCCCGGGGTCCGGTGTCTCCCGCGCGATGCCGTGACCCCGTCCCTCCGACCCCACGTCCCCTGCCCCTTCCCCTGAGATCGGAGTCCCCCATGGATCTCGTCTTCAAGATCATCGCGCTGGTCGTCTATTTCGGCGTCATGATCGCCATCGGCCTGTACGCCTTCCGCAAGACCTCGGACGGCGAGGACTACATGCTGGGCGGTCGCCAGCTGCACCCGTTCACCGCCGCGCTCTCCGCCGGCGCCTCCGACATGTCGGGCTGGCTGCTGATGGGCCTGCCCGGTGCTCTCTACATGGGTGGGCTCGTGGAGGCCTGGATGGCCATCGGCCTCACCGTCGGCGCGGGCCTGAACTGGTACTTCGTCGCGCCGCGCCTGCGTCAGTACACGCAGATCGCCGGCAACGCGATCACCGTGCCGAGCTTCTTCGGCAACCGACTGCATGACCGCACGAACATCCTGCGCGTCGCCGCGGGCGTGATCATCCTGCTGTTCTTCACCTTCTACGTCTCCTCCGGCATGGTCGCCGGCGGCGTGTTCTTCGAGTCGACGTTCGGCGGCTCCTACCTCACGGGGATGCTGCTGGTCGCCGGTGTCACCATCCTGTACACCCTCTTCGGCGGGTTCCTCGGCGCCAGCTACACCGACGTCGTCCAGGGCATGATCATGATGGTCTCCCTGATCGCGGTCCCCGTGGTCGCGATGATCGTGGTCGGTGGCCCCGTGGCCATGTTCGAGTCCGTGCGCGAGGTCAACTCCACCTTCGGCTCCCTGACCGCAGGCGGCACCTTCATCGGCATCGTCTCGTCGGCCGCATGGGGCCTGGGCTACTTCGGCCAGCCGCACATCATCATCCGTTTCATGGCGCTGCGCTCCTCACGCGACGCCAAGTACGGTCTCGTCGTCGGCATGTCGTGGATGATCATCTGCGTCGTCGGCGCCGTGTTCACCGCGCTCGCAGGCCTGGCCTACTTCCAGCAGAACCAGGACGCGGTCCTCACCGACGCCAAGAACGGCGAGTCGGTGTTCCTGGACCTCGCGCAGCTCCTCTTCCACCCGGCGATCGCAGGCATCCTGCTGGCCGCCGTGCTGGCGGCGATCATGTCCACGATCTCCTCGCAGCTGATCGTCTCCAGCTCCGCGCTGATCGAGGACCTCATGGGCGGCATCGGCATCAAGCTCAGCGCCAAGGGCGCCCTGTGGGGCGGCCGCATCGGCGTGCTCGCCGTCTCGGTGGTCGCGCTGATCCTGGCCATGAACCCGGAGAGCTCCGTGCTCGGCCTGGTCGGCTTCGCCTGGGCCGGATTCGGGGCTGCCTTCGGACCGATCGTGCTGCTGTCGCTGTTCTGGCGCCATCTCACCATGGCCGGTGCCGCCGTCGGCATGGTCGCCGGCGCCGCGGTCGTCTTCGTCTGGGGCCAGTTCACCCCGGACGTCGCCTGGGGCCTGTTCGGCGATCAGCATCTCTACGAGATCGTCCCGGGCTTCCTCGTATGCCTGGTGCTCGCCGTCGTGGTCAGCAAGGTCACCCCACAGCCGCCGGCGTCGGCGATGGAGGAGTTCGACGACATGCTCGAGTCGTTCTCCTCGGGCGTCACCCCCGATCACTCGGCCGAGAGAGCTGCGGCAAAGGGGGTCGGCCCCACGGCCTGATCCCTTCGCACCGGATGAGCCCCCTGCGAACCCGTGACGTCGGTGCTCGCAGGGGGTTCGTCGATTCCGCGGTGAGCTGGAATGCGGGATGCCCGCGGGCGGTCGCTCGGGTTCAGTCGCCGAACACCAGCTCGTCCACGGGGCCGTGCACGCCGGGCCGCGCCGCGAACAGGGAGCCGGCCGCCGGGTCGTCCCCGTCGGCCAGGTTCTCCCGGCTGGTGGTGATGAACAGGGTGCCGCGGTCCTCACCGCCGAAGGTGCAGGCCGTGACCTGTCGAGCGCCCACGGAGATCCGCTCTGCGACCGTCCCGTGCTCGTCCAGCCCCAGCACCTGGCCGCCGGAGTGCATCGCCACCCATACGTTCCCGGCGGCATCGAGGCAGAGCCCGTCGGGATTGCCGTCCTCGGCGGTGAGGTCCGCGAAGGGGCGGCGGCCGACGAGGCCGGCCGCGTCGGACCAGTCGAAGACGTCGACCCGCCCGGTGGGGGTGTCCACGTAGAACGCCCGGGTGCCGTCGGCCGAGAAGGCGACCCCGTTGGAGATCGTGAGATCGCCGAACAGCTTCGTGGTGGTGCCATCAGGCATCAGCCGCCACATCGCGGCGGCGCCGGGGCGTGCGCCGTAAGCCATCGAGCCGCACAGGAACGAGCCGTCCGGCGCGATCGCGCCCTCGTTCATGCGCACGTCCTCCTCCCAGAGCGGGGGGAGCGGGGTGATCGAGCCGTCGGCGTCCTCGAGGGCGAAGCCCTTCTCGAGCGCGAGCACGGCCCCGCCGCCGGCGGCGGGCCGCACGCAGGCCACCACCGAGCTCGGCGTGGGGATCCGGGTCACGGCGCCCTCGGGCGCCTCGGTGGCCAGGGGCCGACCGGCGGTGGTGCCGGGGCTGACGGTGCCGGCCGGATCCAGGTGCATGAGGTCGCCGGCGAGCATGTCGACCCAGCGCAGGCCACCCCAGGTGTCGGACCAGTACGGACCCTCGGCGTGGTAGCTGAGCGAGTCGGTGAGGCGATCGGCGAGCATGGGAACCTCCGGTTCCTGGCGCGGAATGCGGACGGCCGACGGGGAAGCATCGGTGGGGCCACCGTACGCGGTGCGGGGCGGTGCGGTGCGGGCTCGGGACTGCCGGCCGCAGGGGGAGCGCCGCGCTGCTCAGCGCTGCTGCAGCCGCGCCAGGGCGTGGGTGATGTCGCGGGTGGCCGGATAGAGGTCGCGGTAGAGGCGGTAGAGCTCGTCGTAGCGCTCGCGGTGCGCGGGATCCGGGACGCAGCGATGGTCGCTCGGGTTCCACTCGGAGGTGTCGGTGCCGTGGGCGAGCTCCGCAGCGAGGCGCGCACCGCCGTAGGAAGCGCCGACGGTGCTGCGGGGGATCTGCTGCGTCAGCCCGGTGACGTCGGAGATGATCTGCGGCCACAGGTCGTGCTGCGCCCCGCCGCCGACCGCCACCACGCGGCGGATCGGCAGGCCCGCGGCCTCGAGCGTCTCGAGGTGGTGGCGCACCCCGTAGGCGGCGGCCTCGAGCGCGGCGCGGTACAGGTCGCCGCGGGTGTGGGAGAGCGTCAGCCCTGCCACCACGCCGCGGGCCGACGGATCCGCGATGGGGGAGCGTTCGCCGGCGAAGTAGGGGAGCATCACCAGGCCGTTCGCCCCGGGCTGGCTCTGCCCGGCTTCGGCGACCAGGTCCGTGAACTCCTCCTCGCCGGTGAGTTCGCGCAGCCAGCCGGTGATGGCGCCGGAGGCCGCCATCCCGCCCGCCAGGCTGAAGGTGCCCTCGGTGAGGCCGGAGGTGGGCCACAGGGTGCGGCTGGCGATCGGCTCGTCGGTGGTGGCGACCAGGAAGGTGGTGGTGCCGTACATCAGCATCAGATCGCCCGGGCTGGTGGCGCCGACGCTGACCGCCTCGGTCCAGGCGTCGATGGTCCCGCTGATCACCGGGATGCCCGTCGGCAGGCCCGGCACCTGGCCGGAGATCTCCGAGCTCACGGTGCCGGCGGCGTCGCCGGGCCAGCGCAGTCGGGGCAGCTCGAGACCCGGGGCGGCGCGCATGGACCAGTCGGCGTGCCAGTCCTGTCGCCGCAGGCTGTACAGCGGCGGGGACTGGCTGGCGCTGATGTGGTCCATCACGTACTCGCCGGTGAGGCGGAAGGCCAGGTAGGAGGCGGGCATGAACACACGCCGGGCCCGGGCGTAGACCTCGGGCTCGTTCTCGGCCACCCAGGTGATCTTGGGCCCGGCGGACTGCGAGGTCAGCAGGGCGCCGCAGTGGGCGAGGATCTCCTCC
>JAKDUN010000268.1 GCA_030457675.1 Brachybacterium sp.
ACCTCCTCCCCGGGCACCCGCACGTGCCGCTGCGAGGGCGGCAGCTCCACGAGGGTGAAGGTCACCGCGGCCGGCACCGGCCCGAAGGGATCGGCGTCGCTCGCCTCGACCTCGATGACGGCGTCCGCCCCACGGGGCACGGCGGCACCGGTCATGATCCGGGCCGCGGTCCCGGCCGCGAGGGCCGGGATCTCGCCAGGGCGGGCGGGCAGCTCGGCGCTCACCGGCAGCGTGGTCCGGCCGGGAGCGACCAGGTCGGTGCGGCGCACCGCGAAGCCGTCCATCGCGGCGATCGGCACGGCCGGCATCGCCTCGGGGCTGCGCACCGCGGCGGCGAGCTCGCGGCCGCGGGCCTGCTCGGTGGGCACCTGGTCGACGAGCGACGGGAGGACGATCTCGCGCAGCAGCAGGTCCCGCCACTGCTGGGGATCCGGGCGGATCGCGGACATGGTCCTCCTGGACGGCAGAGCGGCGGGACGAGGAGCGTCGGTCTGCTCCCCATGATCCCCCATGGCCGAGATGTCGGTGCGGGGTGCATCATAGGGACATGCGAGAGATCCGTTTCGACCGCTTCGGCGGCCCCGATGTCCTGACCCTGCACACCGAGGCCCCGGTGCCCCAGCCGGCGGCCGGCGAAGTGCTCGTGCAGGTCGCCTTCGCAGGCCTGAACCCGCTGGACTACAAGATCCGCGACGGCTCCTCCGGGCGGGCGAAGGACCTGGAGCTCCCGGCGGGCACGGGCCGCGAGATGGCGGGCACCGTGATCGGTGCCGGCACCGGTCTGGACGAGGCGGAGCTGGGCTCGCGCGGACTCACCGTCGGCACCCGCGTGTTCGGGATGCGCGCCCCCGAGGACCACCGCGGCGTGGCGGCCGAGGTCATCGCGATCTCGGCGGACGACCTCGCCCCGATCCCCGGGGAGATCCCGGAGGAGGACCTGCCGCGCTGGGCGGGCCTGTCCCTGGTGGGGCTCACCGCGATCGCGACCGTGCGCGATACGGCCGGGATCGAGGAGGGCGAGACGGTGCTGATCCACGGCGGTGCCGGCGGCGTCGGCCAGCTGCTGATACCGATGGCGCTGGAGGCCGGCGCGAAGGCGGTCCTGGCCACCGGACGCTCGGCGAATGCGGAGCGGATCCGCGAGCTCGGTGCCACCCCGATCTCCTACGACGAGAGCGACTGGGCCTCCGAGGTCCAGCGGCTCACGGACGGCCGCGGGGTCGATGTCGTGCTGGACACCCACTACCACTCGACCTTCCTGCCCAGCCTGGATCAGCTCGCCGGCGGCGGCAGGATCGTCGCGCTCCCCTCGCTCGCGGACCTCTCCCCCGCCCTGCAGCGCGGGCTCGAGGCGCGGATCCCCACGATCGTCCCGGGGCGGGACCGGCTGGACCGCCTCGCCCAGGGCATCCGCGCCGGCCGCTACCCGCTCGAGGTCTCCGAGGTGCTGCCGCTCGGCGAGATCGCCGAGGCGCATCGACGGCTCGAGGAGGGCCACACCCGCGGCAAGCTCGTGCTCGCCGTCAGCGCCTGAGCGATACCGGCAGGCCTCACGGCCTCCGGTGGCCCAGGACACATGTCCAGCGGGTACCCTCGTCTGCATGGTCGTGCCCCCTGTCGATGATGCCCAGGCGGCGCTCCGTGCCCTCGAGCCGGTCCTGCAGCCCGCCGGGTGGGCACTGCTGAACTCGTTGCCCCCGTATCGCGAGGACGAGGCATTGCAGCAGGCCGCGCGGCTGCGCGAGGCCGGGCACGAGCCCGAGCTGGTCTCCGCGGTGCTGACCCAGTCCCGGCTGCGCACCCGAGCCACGGAGAAGTTCGGGGAGTTCGCCTCCTCGATGCTGTTCACCCCGCACGGCCTCGAGCAGGCCACCCGCCTGCCGGTCGCCGCGCTGCACGCCGAGCGCTTCCAGCGTGCCGGCGTGGCGAGCGTCGCGGATCTCGGCTGCGGCATCGGCGGGGACGCGATGGCGCTGGCGGGCCTCGGGATCGAGGTGCAGGCCGTGGACCGCGACCCGGTGACCGTCGCTGTGGCCACGGTGAATCTCATCCCCTTCCCGCACGCCCGTGCCCGGCTGGGGCAGGCCGAGGGCCATGACCCCCGCGACACCGAGGGGATCTGGCTGGATCCGGCCCGGCGGGCCCCCGCCCGCGGCGGCACCCGGCGGCTGCACGACCCCGAGGAGTACGAGCCGCCGCTGTCCACGGTCGTCGACCTCGCCCAGCGCCTGGGTCGCGACGGCGAGACCGGCCCGCTGGGGGCGAAGCTCGGGCCCGGCATCGCCCGCGATGCGCTGCCCGCGGACGTCGAGATGCAGTGGCTGTCCTTCCATGGCCAGGTGCTCGAGGCGACCGCCTGGTTCGGGCCGCTGGCCCGGGAGGGCGTGCTCTCCTCCGCCGTGCTCGTGGACCGTCGCGGCGCCCACCGGCTGGACCGGCTGGCCGATTCCGCCGCCGATCCCGCGCCCGGGCCGCTCGGCGACCATCTCTACGAGCCCGACGGCGCCGTGATCAGGGCCGGCCTGATCGGCACCCTCGCCGAGCAGCTCGACGCCCGCACCCTGGATCCGACCATCGCCTATCTCACCGGCGACCAGCATGCGGCCACCCCCTTCGCCCGCGGTTTCACGGTGCGCGATGTCATGCCCTTCGGGATCAAGCGCCTCACCTCCTACCTGCGCGAGCACCGCCTGGGGGTGCTCGAGATCAAGAAGCGCGGCACCGCCGTGGAGCCCGAGGAGCTGCGACGCAAGCTGCGCCCGCGCCGCTTCGGGGACGAGTCCGCGACGCTGATCATGACCCGCATCGCCGGCGAGCAGTCGGTGATCGTCGCCTCCCCGCACCCCGCTCCGGCCGCCCAGGGCACAGCCCACGGAATCGCTCGATGAGCTCTGTGCACGAGGCAGGGCCCGCCGGCGGCGCACCGACCGGCACGGACTCCGCCGCCGCCGGAAGTGCCCCCGAGACCGCCACCGCCGGTACCGGCGGCGGGGCCCCGCACCGCCGCCTGGTCGCCGTGATGCTGCTGGTGGTCGCGCTCGGAGCCCTCGGCCTGGTCGCCCTCGGCGCCGCCGCGGACCGCGGATCCGAGCCCGTCTATCTGGGCAGCACCGAGGGGTCCTACCAGTGGGCACCGGAACGGGAGGACTACCAGGAGCCCGACTGGTCCACCTATGACGTGACCACCCAGCCCCCGGACCCGGACGGCGCGAACACCGGGGTGATCATCGCCCTGGTCGTGCTCGGCACGGTTCTGCTGATCGCCGCCCTCTGGGTGGCGTACCGGATGCGGAAGCTCGCCCGGCCCGCTCCCGTTCTCGCGGACGTCGCGGACGAGGACGAGCTCACCGCCACCCAGGCGAGGACCGCACTCCAGGACGCCCGCGGCCGGCTGTCCACGGTGGTGGACGCCCATGACGCGGTGATCGCGGCCTGGCTCGCCCTGGAGCGCACCATCGCCGAGGCCGGGGTGCGCCGTGACCCCTCCCAGACCACGCTCGAGTTCGTCGTCTCGGTGCTCGGGGCCCTGGACCTCGACCGCTCGGCACTGGACCACCTCGCGCATCTGTACCGTCGGGCGCTGTTCGATCCGCGGCCCCTGGTCGAGACGGATCGCGACCAGGCACTGGCGCTGCTGACCACGCTGAGCGAGGAGCTCGGGCGCGGCCCGGACGACTCCGACGCGGACGACGACGGCACGCACGGGGAGGGCGCCCGATGACCCGTTCCTGGAGGCCGCTGCTGATACGGCTGGGCCTCGGCGCCGCGCTCTCCCTGGCGGCGTACTTCGTGTGCACGCTGATCGGTCTGTACCTCCCCCTGGCGGTGCTGCTCGCCGTGGGCCTGACCGGCGGCGCCGCCCTCTGGATCATCGACCAGGGGGCCGACCGTGCCGATCAGCTCCACACCCCCGCACTCGATCTCGACGTCGACTACGCCCTGCCCCACGCCCAGGACACCCGGGTGCGCCGGCTCGAGGACCTCGCCTACGGTGCCCAGCCCCGCCGCCGCATGACCGGTCGCGGGCTCGCCCGCGTCCTCGGCGAGATCGCCGACGAGCGCGCCCGCGACCCCGAAGCCCCTGACCTCAGTCCGGCCCTGGCCCGGCTGATCGAGACCGCCCGTCGACCCGATGCCGAGCAGCATCCCGTCGGCGCCATCGACCGACGCGCTCTGCACCGCTGCCTGACCGAGCTCGCCCCTGGCGAGGAGAGGGACCGATGACCGACCTCAGCACGCCGACTGCCCACGCCCCCACCGCGGGAACCACCTCG
>JAKDUN010000269.1 GCA_030457675.1 Brachybacterium sp.
ATCTGTACCGTCGCGTGATCAACCGCAACAACCGCCTCAAGCGGCTGCTGGATCTGGGCGCGCCCGAGATCATCGTGAACAACGAGAAGCGCATGCTGCAGGAGTCGGTCGACTCGCTGTTCGACAACGGCCGTCGCGGCCGTCCCGTCACCGGCCCGGGCAACCGTCCGCTGAAGTCGCTCTCGGACATGCTCAAGGGCAAGCAGGGGCGTTTCCGCCAGAACCTGCTGGGCAAGCGCGTGGACTACTCCGCCCGCTCCGTCATCGTCAACGGCCCGCAGCTGAACCTGCACCAGTGCGGTCTGCCCAAGGGCATGGCGCTGGAGCTGTTCAAGCCCTTCGTCATGAAGCGCCTGGTCGAGCTCAGCCACGCCCAGAACGTCAAGGCCGCCAAGCGAATGGTCGAGCGTGCGCGCCCCGAGGTGTGGGACGTCCTCGAAGAGGTCATCACCGAGCACCCGGTGCTGCTGAACCGTGCGCCCACCCTGCACCGTCTGGGCATCCAGGCGTTCGAGCCCCAGCTGGTGGAGGGCAAGGCCATCCATCTGCACCCGCTCGTCTGCGCCGCGTTCAACGCGGACTTCGACGGCGACCAGATGGCCGTGCACCTGCCGCTGTCCGCGGAGGCGCAGGCCGAGGCCCGCATCCTGATGCTGTCCAGCAACAACATCCTCAAGCCGTCCGACGGCCGCCCCGTGACCATGCCTGCACAGGACATGATCATCGGTCTGTACCACCTGACCACGGTGCGCGAGGACGAAGCGGGCGCAGGTCGTCAGTTCGCCTCCGAGGCCGAGGCCATCATGGCCTTCGATCGCGGCGACCTGCACCTGAACGCTCCGGTGTCGATCCGCTTCACGGACCTCACCCCGCCGAGCGACTGGGAGGCTCCCGAGGGCTGGGCCGAGGGCGATCCGATCGTCCTGCAGACCACCCTCGGCACCGTCTACTTCAACGAGACGCTGCCCGTGGACTTCCCGTTCGTGCAGGGCCAGGTCGGCAAGAAGCGCCTGGGCGGCATCGTCAACGCTCTCGCCGAGCGCTACGACAAGGGCCAGGTCGCGGCATCTCTGGATTCGCTGAAGACCTACGGCTTCTCGTGGTCGACCCGGTCGGGTGCGTCCTTCGCGCTGTCCGACGTGGTCACCCCGCCGAACAAGGCGGAGATCATCGCGAAGTACGAGGCCAAGGCAGCGCAGGTCCAGGAGAACCGTGACCTCGGTCTGGTCTCCGAGATCGAGCGCAATGCCGAGCTGATCGACATCTGGACCGAGGCGACCAATGAGGTCGACGAGGCGATGCGTGAGAACTTCGACTCGACCAACGCCATCTACCGGATGGTGCACTCGGGGGCACGAGGCAACTGGATGCAGGTGCGTCAGATCGCCGGTATGCGTGGTCTGGTGACAGACCCGAAGGGCGAGATCATCGCGCGCCCGATCCTCTCCAACTACAAGGAGGGGCTCTCGGTCCTGGAGTACTTCATCGCCTCGCACGGCTCCCGCAAGGGCCTGGCGGATACGGCGCTGAAGACCGCTCAGTCCGGCTACCTCACCCGTCGTCTGGTCGACGTCTCGCAGGACGTCATCGTCCGTGAGGATGACTGCGGCACCACCAAGGGTCTCGTCCTGCCGATCGCGGTCGAGGAGGGCGGCGTGCTGCGCGCCCATGACCATGCGGAGTCCACGGTGTACGGGCGCGTCCTGGCCACCGCGGCCATCGGGGCCGACGGCTCCGAAGCGGCACCGGCCGGCACCGATCTCGGCGACGTGGTCATCGAGCAGCTCATCGAGGCGGGCGTGCGCGAGGTCAAGATCCGTTCCGTGCTGACGTGCGACTCGGCAGTGGGCACCTGTGCCCAGTGCTACGGCAAGTCGCTCGCGACCGGCCAGCTGGTCGACATCGGCGAGGCCGTCGGCATCGTCGCGGCCCAGTCCATCGGTGAGCCCGGCACCCAGCTGACCATGCGTACCTTCCACTCCGGTGGTGTGGCCAGCGCTGATGGCGACATCACCCACGGTCTGCCCCGCATCCAGGAGCTCTTCGAGGCTCGTACCCCGGCCGGCTTCGCGCCGATCTCGGAGTTCGCCGGCCGCGCGGAGATCGAGGAGAACGACAAGCAGCGTCGTATCACGGTCACCCCGGACGACGGTGCGGAGCCGGTGACCTACACCGTCTCCAAGCGCGTGACCCTGCTGATCGCCGATGGCGATCACGTCGACGTCGGCCAGCAGATCACCCAGGGCTCGGTGGATCCGAAGCAGGTGCTGCGCATCCTCGGTCCGCGGAAGGTGCAGCAGCACCTGGTGGACGAGGTCCAGAAGGTCTACATCAGCCAGGGTGTGGACATCCATGCCAAGCACATCGAGGTCATCGTGCGTCAGATGCTCCGTCGCGTGACGGTCATCGAGTCCGGCGACACCGGTCTGCTGCCCGGAGACTTCGCCGAGCGCGTGAAGTTCGAGACGGAGAACCGTCGGGTCCTCTCCGAGGGCGGTCAGCCGGCCTCGGGTCGTCCGGAGCTGATGGGCATCACCAAGGCGTCGCTGGCGACCGATTCGTGGCTCTCGGCGGCCTCCTTCCAGGAGACCACCCGCGTGCTCACCGAGGCCGCCCTGAACCGCAAGAGCGATTCGCTCATGGGGCTCAAGGAGAACGTCATCATCGGCAAGCTCATCCCGGCGGGCACCGGCCTGTCGCGGTTCCGCCACATCGCGGTCGAGCCCACCGACGAGGCCAAGGCACAGATGTACCAGGTGCCCGGCTACGACGAGCTGGACTTCTCCGGCTTCGGCCAGACCGGTGCCGTCAACCTCGACGACATCGACTACGCCGACCCGTTCCGCACGGATTTCCGCTGACGCGCTGATCCTGCGCCGAACGCGGCACGCGACGGGCGGTCCCACCTCCGGGTGGGGCCGCCCGTCCCGTATGTCCTGGACGCCACCGGACAGTCGTCTCCGACGAGGCTGAATTCGGGTGGTCGCATGTCCGGGAAGCCCGGCAGTTCCGGTGTGTCGGGGTGCTCGGCTGTGGTCCAGATCGCGCCCGGACCCTCTGGAAGGCTCCCTGGCGTGACCTGGAAGACGCTGAAGTTCACGAGAGGGTAAAACCCTCGTGGGTGCTTCCTCAAGGTCTGGCCGAGCCCCTTACGGAACTGCCCGAATCGGGAAACCATGGCACCTGGCGGTTCCCACGCAAGCTTTCCTGCTGCGCCCCTGACAGGCGGCGCGCGCGTGCCGGAGCTGCAGGCCCCGCCCCGCGGGGCCCGAACGCTCAGGGAACGACACGCTACGCCGCGCACACGCGGCAGGAACAGGTGGACCAGTGAAGAAGACCCCGTGGATCATCGGCGCGGCGACCGTCTGCGTCGTCGCCATCGGCGGCGGAGGCACCGCCTTCGCCATGTCGAGCGAGGCCCAGATCAACGTGTACGGCGAGCAGTCCTCGGTGCGCACCTTCTCCCAGCCGACCGTCGCGGATCTTCTCGCTGATCAGGGCATCGAGGTCAAGGACACCGACCTGGTGCAGCCGGGCCTGGAGACCGTCGTCAGCGACGGCATGGATATTCAGGTCGTCCAGCGCACCCCGGTCACGGTGACCGTGGATGGCGCCCCGCAGGAACTGCTCACCACCGGTGACACCGTTGCAGACGTCCTCGAGGACGCCGAATACGACGCCGAGGGTGCGGCGATCGCCCCCGCTCCCGAGACCAGCCTCGCCGAGACCGAGGGCGAGGTCGAGGTCATCACCCAGAAGACCGTCACCTTCGTGGGTCAGTACGGCGAGGACACCTTCGAGGTCACCGCTCTGACCGTCGGCGACGCGATGGAGAAGGTGCTCGGCGACATCGAGGACACCGACACCGCCGACGTCCCCCGGGACACCCTGCTCGAGGACGGCGGCACCTACACCGTCCAGCGCGTCCGCGAGGCCGAGCGCACCGAGACGGAGGAGACGCCCTTCGAGACGAAGACCGTCGAGGACGACTCCCTGTACGAGGGCACCACGAAGACCAAGACCGAGGGCAAGGCCGGTTCCGTCGAGAAGGTGTTCGCCGAGACCACCGTCGACGGGGAGGTCACCGAGTCCGAGCTGGTCTCCGAGGATGTCGTCACCGAGCCGGTCACCGAGGTCGTCGCCAAGGGGACCAAGGAGAAGCCGGCGCCCGAGCCCGAGCCGAAGACCGAGCCGAAGACTGAGTCCAAGCCCGAGCCGCGAGAGAACTCCAGCAAGTCCAACCGCAGCTCCGAGCGTGAGTCCTC
>JAKDUN010000012.1 GCA_030457675.1 Brachybacterium sp.
CTTCGCGTCCGCCTGGTCCTTCGCGTCCGCCTCGTTCTTCGCGTCCGAAGTCTTCGTGTCGGCGGAGCCCTCTGCGTCGGCGGAGCCCTCTGCGTCGGCGTCAGCCTTCGCGTCGGCCTTCGCGTCGGCCTGCGTCTCGGCGGAGTTCTTCGTCGCGGTGGCCGCGGCGCCCGCCCCGAGCGCACTGCGAGCGGCCACGTTCGCGCCACGCAGGAGGTCGCTGACGCCCTTGGGCACCACCGGCTCGGCCTTCTCGACCTGCACCTCGAGGTGGTAGACGTAGCCGACCACGTCCTCCTTCACCCCGGCCATCATGTCGTTGAACATGAGGTGCCCCTCGCGTTCGTACTCGATGAGCGGGTCGCGCTGGGCCATCGCCCGCAGGCCGATGCCCTCCTTGAGGTAGTCCATCTCGTAGAGGTGCTCGCGCCAGCGCCGGTCCAGGACCGACAGCAGGACTCGACGCTGCAGCTGTCGGAGCCCCTCCTCGCCGATCTCCTCACGACGCTTCTCGAAGGCGACGCGGGCATCGGCCAGGATCTCCTCCTTGAGGACACCGCCCTCGAGGTTCTCCTTGCCGCCCACCTCCTCGATGAGCTCGTCGGCGGTCAGCGAGACCGGGTACGCCGGGCGCAGGCCGCCCCAGAGCTCTTCGAAATCGATGTCTTCCGCGGGCTTGCCACGGGTGTGCGCATCGACGGTGCCGCCGATGACTTCGTCGATGAAGCGCTCGATGTGCTCATCGAGCTCCTCGCCTTCGAGGATCCGCGAGCGCTCCTCGTAGAACTTCTTGCGCTGCTTGGTCAGCACGTCGTCATACTTCAGCACGTTCTTGCGGATCTCCGCATTGCGCGACTCGATGGAGTTCTGCGCGCGCTGGATCGCACCGGTGACCATGCGGCCGGTGAGCGGGATCGACTCCTCCACCCCGCCTCGGGCCAGCAGGGACTCCGCCGCACCCGAGTTGAACAGGCGCATCAGGTCGTCCTGGAGCGAGAGGTAGAAGCGGGACTCGCCCGGGTCGCCCTGTCGACCGGAACGGCCGCGCAGCTGATTGTCGATGCGGCGGGATTCGTGCCGCTCGGTGCCCAGCACGTACAGGCCGCCCAGCTCGACCACCTCGTCGTGCTGCTCGGCCACGGCCTCCTTGGCCCGCTCGAGCTCCTCGTCCCAGGCCGCCTCATAGGCCTCCTGGTCCTCCTCGGAGTCCAGCCCGCGCTTCTCGAGCTCCGCGTGGGCCATGAACTCGACGTTGCCGCCGAGCATGATGTCCGTACCGCGGCCGGCCATGTTGGTGGCGACGGTGACGGCGCCCTTGGCCCCGGCCATCGCCACAATCGCCGCTTCTCCGGCGTGGTTCTTGGCGTTGAGCACCTCGTGCTCGACGCCCTGGGCGGTCAGCAGCTTGCCCAGGTACTCGGACTTCTCGACGCTGGTGGTGCCCACCAGCACGGGCTGACCCTTCTCATGCCGCTCGACGATGTCCTCGACGACGGCATCGAACTTCGCCTTCTCGGTGCGGTAGATGCGGTCGGCCTCGTCAGCACGAATCATCGACCTGTGCGTGGGGATCGGCACCACACCCAGGTTGTAGGTGTTCATGAACTCGGCGGCCTCGGTCTCGGCGGTGCCGGTCATGCCGGAGAGCTTCTCGTAGAGCTTGAAGTAGTTCTGGAGGGTGATCGTGGCGAGGGTCTGGTTCTCCGCCTTGATCTTCACCCCCTCCTTGGCCTCGATCGCCTGGTGCATGCCCTCGTTGTAGCGGCGCCCGGCCAGGATGCGACCGGTGTGCTCGTCGACGATCATCACCTCGCCGTTGAGGACCACGTAGTCCTTGTCGCTCTTGAACAGCTCCTTCGCCTTGATGGCGTTGTTGAGGAAACCGATCAGCGGCGTGTTCAGGGACTCGTAGAGGTTGTCGATGCCGAGGTGGTCCTCGACCTTGTCGATACCGGCCTCGAGCACGCCGACGGTGCGCTTCTTCTCGTCGACCTCGTAGTCGCGGTCCTTGCGCAGGAGCCCCACGACCTTCGCGAACTCGCTGAACCACTTGTTGGCGTCGCCGGAGCCGGGGCCGGAGATGATCAGCGGGGTGCGGGCCTCGTCGATGAGGATCGAGTCGACCTCGTCGACGATCGCGAAGAAGTGACCGCGCTGGACCCGCTCCTCGGGCTTGAGCGCCATGTTGTCGCGCAGGTAGTCGAAGCCGAACTCGTTGTTGGTGCCGTAGGTGATGTCCGCGGCGTACTGCGCGCGGCGCTCCTCCGGGGTCATTCCCGACTTGATGACAGCCGTGGTCAGGCCCAGGAAACGGAACACGCGGCCCATCAGGTCGCTCTGATAGCCGGCGAGGTAGTCGTTGACGGTGATGATGTGCACGCCCCTGCCGGCGAGCGCGTTGAGATAGGCCGGCAGCGTGGCGACCAGGGTCTTGCCCTCACCGGTCTTCATCTCGGCGATCCGACCCCGGTGCAGCGCGGCGCCGCCCATGATCTGCACGTCGTAGGGTCGCTGGCCCAGGGTGCGGTGGGCGGCCTCGCGCACCGCGGCGAAGGCCTCGACCTGGATGTCATCGAGGGTCTCGCCCTCCGCGAGCCGCTCCTTGAAGTGGTCGGTCTCGGCACGGAGCTCGTCGTCGGTGAGCTCCGTGAAGACGTCCTCCGCCTCTCCCACTCGCTGGGCGATGGCTTCGAGCCTGCGCAGTTCCCGGCCTTCGCCGGCGCGCAGGATCTTGTCGAAGAGGTTGACCACTCGTGCTCCCGTAGATCGCGTGTCCGCCCTCGGGGCGGCTGGTGCCTGACCCATCGTAAGCGTCACCGTCGTCATTCGTGACCACCTGCGCGCATCGTCACCCCGCGTGCCCCGCCTGCGGCGGACTCAGCGGTGGGCGAACTCCGCCAGCGCCGTCGAGAGTTCCCCTGTCCCCGCACCGGTGCGCACCTCGACCTCCTCCAGGCCCTGCCATCGGGCGGCCCGCCACAGCTCCGCGGTGAGCGCCTCGACGATCGCCGCATCTGGCGGACGCTGCCGGGCCGGGAGGTGCGGCAGCGGCTCCCGGTAGGTGCCCTGCACCTCGAGCACGCCGCGGGCGCGATCCGCGCGCAGATCCACGCGTGCCGGGATCACGTCCCCGAGCAGGAACAGCAGGGAGTAGTAGCCGGTGGTGCGCTGTGCGGCCGGGGTGTAGATGCCGATGCGGTACTCCACGTCGAACAGGTGCGCGAGCCGTGGGCGGTGGAAGACGATCGGATCGAACGGGCTGACCAGGGCGGCGACACGCAGTGGAGCTGGTCCTGGGGCGTCCCGGTGCAGCAGCATCCTGCGCGTGCCGGCGGGGTGGGAGACCTCGACCTCCTGCAGCTCGCCTGCTGCGAGCAGCTCCTGGACCGCGGGCGCGACGTCCCGCACGCGGAGACGGAAGTAGTCCGCGAGGGACCCGATCTCGGCGATGCCCAGGGAGCGGGCCGCCCGCGAGACGAGCTCGCGGAGCGAGGCAGCCTCGTCCTGGGCGGGGTGGACGTCCGGCGCGGGGTGATCGTCCGTGGACAGGGAGTACAGCCGCTCGAACTGCGAGGAGCGCCCCACGCAGTCGAGCTCCCCGGTGCGGAAGAGGTACTCCACCGCCCATTGGGTCTCGGTGCGGCGCCATCCCCAGCCCTCGCCGCGCTCGGTGTCCCCCAGATGCTTGGAGGCGGCGGCGGCGCTGACGGGACCGATGTCCGCCACCACCTCGCGGATCTGCGGGAACAGCTGTGGGGAGGAGACGGCGATGTCCCGCAGTGCGCCCCAGTCCTTCTCGGAGACGGCACGGCGGCGAAAGGCCAGCAGCCGATGGATGTCCGGCGTGACGAAGGCGGCCTCGTGGGCGAGGCCCTCCCGCAGGCTGCGTCGCGGTCCGGGGCGCACGGCACGCTCGAGCACGGAGGGGTCCCAGCGGCCGGTGCGCGTGAACACGGGGAGGTGGTGGGCACGGGCGAACACGCTCACCGAATCGATCTGGAGCAGCTGGGTCCGCTCCAGCGTGCGGGCGAGCGCGCTGCGGCTGCTCGCGGTCGTCGGTGGGTCGCTGCGACGGGCACGTCCCATGCCCTGAGCGCGCAGGGCGATCCGTCGTGCGCGGGTCCAGGTGAGGGTCGTGCTCATCGGCGCGGTGTTCCTGTCGGTCGGCGCGGCGAAGGGCGGGAGGACGCAGCTGCGCTCCTCCCGCCCAGATCCGTCGTGGGGGTCAGGCGGTGAGCTCGGACTCGAGCTCGATGATCCCGTAGTTCCAGCCCTTGCGACGGTAGACCACCTTCGGACTGCCGGACTCGGCGTCGACGAAGAGGAAGAAGTCGTGCCCCACGAGCTCCATCCGATTGAGCGCATCGTCGATGCTCATCGGCTTGGCGGGGTGCTTCTTCTTCCGGATGACGACGGGATTGCCGGCTTCCGCCAGATCGATCTCGTTCCCCCCGGGCTCTTCCGCCGGCTCGTCCGCGGGCTCCGGCGGTGCCTCCTGGAGCGCGGCGGGAAGTTCCTGGTCCGCGGGCATCGTGCGCAGGCTCTCTCCCGCGCCCTGGTGAGAGCGGTCGCGTCCCCGGCGGTGATCCTTGCGGCGGTCACGGGCGCGCCGGAGTCGTTCGAGGAGTTTGCCGTAGGCGATGTCCAGCGCTCCGAAGAGATCGTCCGCTCGCGCCTCGGAGCGGATCACGGAGCCGTTCTCGTGCACGGTGAGCTCGACCCGGTCGCTGAGCTCAGCCTGCCTGGGATTCTTCTCCTGTGAGATCTCGACGTCCACGCGGAGAGCCGCGGGAGCGAACTGGGTGACCTTGTCGAGCTTGTCGGTGAGATGGCGACGGAATCGATCCGGGACGTCCATATGGCGTCCGACGACATTGATCTCCATGAGTGGGTTCTCCTCCTATCAGGCTGCGGCCGCTCTGAGCCCGGCCGCGATGGCTCTTCGGCTGGGTGTCGCACCTCCTGGGATAGGGGGTCCCGCCCTGATGTGGCGAGTCACACAAGCATGCCACGGTTCGCTGGAAGATTTCTGCTCGTTCATCCTCTGATTCGCGCCGGCTCGGCACTCAGGCAACGTGCTCGAGGCCGCTGGCCGGGGTCGGCAGGCGTGCCGCCGCGACCACCACCGCACCGATCACCTGCATGCCTGCATCGGTGAGTGCATCGTGCATCCCTCGCAGGGTGGATCCGGTGGTGACGACGTCATCGACGATGATCACCGATTCGGCCCGGCGGCCGGCGGCGCGTGCCCGGCGGCCGTCCAGGTGGATGCGGCGGGTCCGTCGCTGCCGGGCTCCTTGCCCGTCCTGAGCGGTGGTGGGCCGGGAGCGCAGCAGCAGTGCGTGTCCGGCACCGGTGCGTGCGATCGCGCGCACCAGCTCCGCCGTGTGGTCCTCGCCGCGCCGCAGCTGCGCGCTGCGCCTCGACGGCACCGGGACCAGGCCCGGCGCGGCGACGTCGGCGGCCATGGCGAGCTGGGCGACCGCGGGGACCAGTGCCGGGGCGATCCGTGTCCCGAGGTGCAGCATTCCGCCGTTCTTCCAGGCCAGCACCAGACGCTGCAGGTTCCCGCCGTACTCCCCGAGCGCGAGGACCGGCAGCAGCGGGCTGTGGTCCACCCCGGCCGGCAGAGTGATCCCTCCGTGGTGCTCCTCGCGGACCCGGGCGGCGGTGAGCACCTGCAGGGCGTCGCAGCTGCTCTCGACCCGGCACGGCGCCGCCTCCAGCAGCCTCGTGCAGCGTTCGCACAGCCAGCTGCCCTCCTGACCGCAGGGGCACTGCCGCGGAGCCACCAGGGCGCAGGTCTGGGCGATCACCTCACGCAGCTGCGAGCGCGGTCCTCCGTCCTGTGCCATGCCCGGATCCCATCAGATCCCGGACGCCCGAGGGCCGGGACCGGGACCCCGGTGGACGATCCGGTGGTGGGGAGGAAGGGTCCCCGGTCAGCAGACGTCACAGGTCAGCAGATGTCACGGGGCAGCAGACGTCACAGGTCAGTAGAACGAGGGGTCGTGGCCCGTCTGGTCGATGACGGTCCACCCTTCCCCGTCGCTGCGCAGGAGCTGGTCCTCGGCGGTGCTGGCCCAGACCGCGTCGGCCACCACGGACCCGGCGATGCGGTCGGTGCCGGGGCTGAGGGCGGGCAGCGATTCGCGGCCGCTGGAGAAGTCGACGATCTGCGCTCGTCGCTCTCCGGTCGTGGGCTCCGTGCCGAGCATCAGCAGGGCCACCTCGTCGTACCAGACGACCTGGGAGATGTCGGCGAGGAAGGTGCGCAGCGGTCGCGGGTCGGTGAGCGAGGTGGGGACACCCTCGGCGTCTCTCACCACTGCGCACAGGTCGACACGGGCACCGGCGGTGTCCGAGGACAGCACGATCATCCTCGTCGCATCCGCCGCGATGTCCAGTGCTCCGATCTCGCGGCCGGTCAGCCAGGGCGCATCGACCTTCGCATCGAGGTCCGACCCGCTGCCCGAGAGGGCGAGCAGAGCCCCCGGGCTGGAGAGGGCCGAGGTCCACACGTATCCCGCGTCATCCACTCGCGGCGGCACGAACGAGCCACCGGTCGCGGCGTCGCGCAGCGGCAGCGAGTCGTCCGTGGTGGCGATCAGGACGCTCGACCCCTCCGCGTCCAGTGCGGCGGCGAGCACGCCGTCCTGCGCGATCGCCGGGAAGGAGAGCTGGATCTCGGCGAGCGCAGGCACCACCTGCGCAGGGGGAGCCGCCGTGCCGGTGTCGGACAGCGAGATGATACCGGTGGGGCCCGCGGCGATCGGCCGGTGCCCCGGCAGGGCCCGCTCGGCCCGGTTCAGTTCGTCGAGGGCCACGTCCTGCCCGTCCAGCACCAGACGCACCCCGCTCAGGGAACGCAGGGAGCGCAGGGAGGCCTCCAGCTGGGCCAGGGCGAGCGCTCGGGGACCGGCGGGCAGGTTCGCGATCGCGGTCGGCACGGTGATCTGCGCAGTGCCGTCGACGCCCGTGGCGGTCTCCGCGTCGGAGACGCCGGAGGCCTGCGGAACCCGGTTCGTGACTGCGCCCTCGAGGAAGCCCGTCGGCCCGGCCACCAGGGCCTCGAGCACGGCGGAGGCTCCGCGGTGGAGCGGGAACCAGCGATGGTCGGGCACCAGGTGCTGCTCACGGGCGTCGAGGAAGTAGAGGCGGGCCGGGCCGTACAGCGTCTCGAAGGCCGCCTCGGACAGGAAGACGCCGTCGGGCACCTCGCTCAGGCGCCATTGGCCGTCGACCTGCTCGATCGAGACCTCGATCTCGCGGGAGGTGGGTCCGGACAGCAGGCTCCGCACCCCGCGGTCATCGAGGAGGGCGACGGCCTGCAGGACGATCGCGAGCCGTCCCTCCCCGACCTCCGTGACCGCCAGCTCCTGACTGCCGGAATAGATCGTGATGTGCGCAGAGGGATCCCAGGCCGCGGACGCCTTGGCGGTGAGATAGTCGCGGGCCACGGCGAAGTTCTCCTCGGAGCCGACTCCGGCCTGCACGAAACCGGCCACGACCTCCTCGGCGGTGGCGTCCGGCGGTGGCGGCAGCGCCTGCACGTAGGGCGCTCCCGGCTGGGTCTGGCCGGTCAGCGTCCGGTGGGAGATGGGCGAATCGGTGGGGATGCGTGCACAGGCCGCCCCCAGGCCGAGCACGGTGGCGGCGCCCGCCACTGTCAGCACATCGCGTCGCGTCGGTCTCATCGCTCTCCTTCCGTCCTGCCGTCTCCGGTGAGTGGTTCCTCGGGCGTCTCCTCCAGGTCGGGGAGCACCTCGGGACCGATCCTGATCTCGCCGGTGGGGGTCGAGGAGACGGCGGCCTCGACCTCTGACCGGTCGAAGGAGCGCTCCAGGTGCAGCGGGGAACGGGTCAGGACGGCCCCGGGCCGGCGCGGGATGGTCAGGCGGAACACCGCGCCCTCGCCCTCCTGGCCCCAGGCCTGCAGCCAGCCGTCGTGGAGCCGGGCGTCCTCGACGGAGATCGACAACCCCAATCCGGTGCCTCCGATGTTCCGGGCCCGCGAAGGGTCCGCGCGCCAGAAGCGGTCGAAGACTCGCTGCGCGTCGTCCGGGGAGATGCCGTGGCCGTGGTCCTGGACCACCACCGCCACGGAGTCGGCATCCGCAGCGGTCTGCACCAGCACCGGCTCGCCGGCCCCGTGCTCGATCGCGTTGGTGAGCAGATTGCGCAGGATCCGGTCGATGCGACGCGCATCCACCATCGCACGGACGTCGTCGCCTGCCAGGTGCACGTCCAGCAGGCATCCCCGCGCGGTCGCCAGCGGGCGGACGTCCTCGAGCGCACGCTCCACGAGCGCGTCGATGTCCTCGCGATGCGCCTCGAGCTCGGCCGCGCCGGCGTCGAAGCGGGAGATCTCCAGCAGGTCCGCGAGCAGCACATCGAAGCGTTGGACCTGCGCCGAGAGCAGCTCCGCCGTGCGCTGCAGCTCGCCGGGCAGGTCACCGCTGCGCGTCTGCAGCACCGAGGAGGCCATGCGGATGGTGGTCAGCGGGGTGCGCAGCTCGTGCGAGACGTCGGCGACGAACCGCTGCTGGAGGTGGGAGAGCTCGGTGAGGTCCTCGACCTTCTGCTCCAGGCTGCGAGCCATGTCGTTGAACGACTCCCCCACCCGCGCCAGCTCATCCGCGCCCGCCACCTCGACGCGGCTGGTGAGATCTCCTGCGGCCATCCGCTCGGCAGCGTGCGCCGCCCTCTTCAACGGGGTGGTGACCATCCGTGCGACGACGATCGCGATGCCGAGGATCAGGGCCAGGAGCACCGATCCGCCGCCGAGGATCACTCGTTGCACGAAGGCGAGCGTCTCCTGCTCCTCCTCCAGGGAGTAGACGAGATAGAGGTCGTAGGAGCCCGCCCCGGGCACGACCACCCGGGTACCGACGAGCAGCGCCGGATGGGTCCTGCCCGAGGAGTCCTCCCGGCCGATCGAGCGCCAGTACATCGAGTCGGGCTGCTCGGCGACGGCCGCCCGGAGCTCGTCGTCGATCTCGTCGAAGAGGCTGCCGTCCGAGGAGGCCACCGGGAAGACGGTCCCCGCCGTCTCCACCGGGATCAGCACCACCTCGCGACGGTCCCCGCCGCCCTGGCCTCCCGCGGTCTGGACGAAGGCACGTCCCGCGTCCTGCTGCTGGGTGCTGGTGGCCCCGGAGACTTGGGCGAGGGTCTCGGTGAGATCGCCCCTGATCTCGAGGGTCTCCGCGAGCACGCGGTCGCGACGCTGCTCGTACAGTCCGTCGGCGATCACCGAGGAGAGATATGCGCCGACGGTGAGCAGCGCGACGATCGACAGCAGCGTCGTCACCAGGACCACGCGCAGGGCGAGCGGCCAGCTGCGCGGGTCGGCGCCGAGCACCGGCCGCACGCTCTCCGAGGTCGGCGCCTTCTCCGACGCGGGCGCGCCACCATCGAGGGGGGCGCTCACTGACGGGCCCCTTCTTTCCGGCTCGGCCCGGACCTCAGGATCCGTCCGATGCTCAGGATCCGCCCCCGGCGCGGTAGCCGACGCCGCGCACGGTCACGACGATCTCGGGGTTCTCCGGATCGTGCTCGATCTTCGAGCGCAGTCGCTGGACGTGGACGTTGACCAGACGGGTATCGGCGCTGTGACGGTATCCCCACACATCGCGCAGCAGCACGTCGCGGGTGAACACCTGCCACGGCTTGCGGGCGAGCTGGGTGAGCAGGTCGAACTCGAGGGGGGTCAGTGAGATCTGCTCCTCGCCCCGCTGCACCGCGTGACCGTCGACGTCGATGGTGAGGTCCCCGATGGCCAGCTTCTCGGTGGTGGGCTCCTCGACCCGCCGCACCCGCGCCTTGATCCGCGCCACCAGCTCCTCCGCCTCGAAGGGCTTGGTGAGGTAGTCGTCCGCCCCGGCCTCGAGCCCCTCGACCACATCGGCGGTGTCGGTGCGGGCCGTGAGCATGAGGATCGGCACGCCGGATTCGCGGCGCAGCCGACGGCAGACCTCGATGCCGTCCATTCCGGGCAGCATCAGGTCCAGCAGGACCAGGTCGGGCCGCAGGCGCGGGAAGGTCTCCAGCGCCGAGGCGCCGTCGGGCGAGGTCGCGACCTCGTAGCCTTTGCCGCGCAGAACGATGCCGACCATCTCGGCGATCGCTTGATCGTCATCGACCACGAGTATCCGTGAAGGCGTCGTCATGGAGGTCATTGTGCCACCGTACGAGGCGCGGGCCGGGGAGGCCGGTCCGGCAGGGGTGTCCGGAAGACGCAGGGTCTTCGACGTTCGTCGGATCGTTGCCGGGACTGCGACTCCGTAGTGTCGTCCCATGAGTTCCGCTCGCGCCCGTCCGGTCCGGACACGGTGGGCGGCGACGGCCACGATCACAGACGATCAGCAGACGATCAGCAGGAGGACCGATGAGCATGCCGTGGACCGCCCCGGGTTCGACGGCCGGCGACGAGCCGGCGACGGCCGCCGACGGTGACCCCACCGGTCCGCCGCCGCAGGGCGCCCCCGACGGGGGACGGCCTCCGGGGGGACCGCGCCGCGAGCTGACCCAGTCCATGCCGCTGTTCCCGCTGCGTCCGCTGGGTCTGGGCGAGGTGCTCGGCGCGGCGGTGCGGATCTACCGCCTGCGAGCCCGCTCCGTGCTGGGTGTCGCCGCCGCCGTCTACGGCGTCGCCTTCGTGGTCCTGACCTTCGTGACCGGGGCCAGCATGGTCCCGATGCTCGGGGACATGCAGTCGTTGATGACGGATCCCGAGGCCTCGAGCACCGGCGCCCCCTTCACCACGGTGCGCGATGCGGTGCTGATGATCGGCTCCAGCGCGGTGACCATGATCATCACGATGCTGGCCTCCTCGCTGGTGACGGTCGCCCTGACCCGGGTGGCCCTGGGCGAGGCCGTCGGCAGCCCCGTCTCCACGGGACAGATGTGGGCGACCATGCGCCGCCGGGGCCTGCCCGCCGTCGCCGTGAGCCTGCTGATCGGCGTGCTGAGCCTGGTGGGCTTCCTGGTGCTGAGCGGGCTGGGGACACTGCCCCTGATCCTGCTCCAGGAGGCGTCCTGGCTGACGATCATTCCGCTGGTGATCGGTGTCGTGCTCGGTGCGCTGGCCGTCCTCTGGATCTGGGCGCGCACCGTGCTCGCGATCCCTGCGCTGGTCCTGGAGGACGTCGGAGTCCTCGGCGCGCTCGGTCGTAGCCTGGCCCTGACCCGCGGTCGCCGGCTGTGGCGCGTGCTGGGCATCGCTGTGCTGCTGTACCTGATCTACACCGTGGCGGCTCAGGTGGTCGCCGGTGTGTTCGGGACCGTCGCCTTCTTCGTCTATCTGGCCATCCTGCTCGCCTCCTCCCTCGAGGGAATCGTGCTGGGGATGATCCTGCTGACGATCATCTCCATGGCGGGCACCTACGCCGCCACGTTCCTGCTGGCGCCGTTCCTCTCGGCCGGCTTCGTGGCGGTCTACGCCGATGCCCGGATGCGCCACGAGGCCTGGGACGTCGAGCTGCTCGGCCAGGCGCGAGCGGCCTGGGACGGGAACGGCCTGCGATGATCCTCGCCGCGCCGCCGCCCCAGGACCCGGACGAAGCCCGAGCCCGCATCCTCGAGGAGCTGGCGAAGTCCGAGTACGACGACTCCCCCGGGTTCATCCAGTGGCTGCTCGGCACTCTCGAGCGCTGGCTGATGGAGGTGCTGGACGGCATCGACGGCTCCTCCACCGCCCAGGCCGGCATCGCCGTACTGCTCCTGCTCCTCCTGGCCGCGGCGGTCTTCCTGGTGATGCGACGCACCGGCCTGATCCGCCGCAGCCACGCCCTCTCGGTCGCGGCGCACCTCGACGCCGAGCCCGTGATCGGCGCCGCCCAGCTTCGCCGGACGGCGCGAGAGGCGAGCGAGGCAGGCCGCACCGATGACGCCGCCGTGCTGGCCCTGCGCGCCCTGGTGCGCGATCTCGAGGAGCGCACCCTGCTGGAGGTGACCGCCGGGATGACGGCACACGAGGCCGCCGACCGGGCCGGGCACTCCTTCCCCGAGCTGCGCGGCCGCCTGCTGCGCGGCGCCGGCGCCTTCGACACCGCCGCGTACTCGCACCGCCCGGCCACCGCCAAGCAGGCGGATGATCTGCTGCGCCTGGCCGAGTACATCGCCGAATCCGCGCCCGACCTGTCAGGCACCGAGCAGGCGGAGGCACGCACCGCCGGGACCGGTGCGGACACATGAGCCCCACCAGCGCCCCGGCGGCGTCACCGGCAGCGTCACCGGCGACGTCACCGGCGGCGTCACCGACGACCCGACCGACCCCGGGCGCCCCCTCGTCGGCCGACCCCGCCGCGGAGCGTCGCCGCCCGCTGCTGACCACTCTGATCGTGATCGCGATGATCGCGGCGCTCCTCGCCTCCATCGCGCGCGGCTTCTACCGCGACGGCCCCCTCGAGCCGGACGCCCCCACCGCGCAGGGCTCCAAAGCGGTGGTGCAGGTGCTGGGCGACCTCGGGGTCGAGGTCGACGTGGACCGTCACACCGCCGATGCCGCCGACGCCCTGCGCGAGGGACGCACCGTGCTGGTGACCGCGCCCGATGAGCTCAGCGCCGACCAGCTCACCGCCCTGGCCGAGTCCCGGGAGGCGGGCGGGGCACGCCTGGTGCTGGTCCAGCCCGATTTCGTGGCCCTGTCCACTCTCGCTCCGGGGCTCAGCCCGTCCGGGGCGCTGCGCGAGGGCGGCCGGTTCGAGCCGGGACCCGACTGCGGCGATCTCGCCCACCAGGCGCAGCTGCTCGAGCTGCCCTCCGCGGACGACGGGATCCGCGGGGCGGCCACCCTCTACCGGACCTCCGACGGAGCCCGGAGCTGCTTCGCGGCCGACAGCGGCGCACTGGTGGCCGCGCACGACGGCGTGATCGCGCTGGGCAGCGCGGACCTGCTGACCAACGAGGGGATCGGGCTCGCCGACAACTCCGCGCTGATGCTGAACCTGCTGGCCGCCGACGGAGAGCTCAGCTGGTACGTGCCCTCCGCGAACGATCCGATGGCCGCCACCTCCCTCACCCCGATGGGATACCTGCCGGACTGGGCGGGCCCGCTGCTGCTGTGGGTGGTGCTGGTGGCGGTCATCGCCCTGGTGGCCGTCGGCCGACGGTTCGGTCCGGTGGTGGTCGAGCCCCTGCCGGTGACCGTCCGACCGCAGGAGCTGGTGCTGGGCCGCGCCCAGCTGCTCCAGCGCTCCGGCGCCCGCGACGACGCCGCCAGCGCGCTGCGCACCGCCGCCTCCACCCGCCTGGCCGATCGCCTCGGACTGCGCCACGAGTCCTCCCTCGACGGTCTGATCGCGGCGCTCCGGCCGCATGTGGACCGTTCCGAGGAACAGCTGCACACCCTGCTGGGCCCCACCCCCCTCACCAGCGACCAGGACCTCGTCCGCCTCGCACACGAGCTCGACCGTCTCGAGAAGGAGATCGACCGATGACCGACACCACCCCGGGCGCCGTCCCGCCCGGCGAACAGCCCGGATCCCCTGCACCCACCGGGGCGCCGGCCCCGCCCGTCCCTGACGTGGACCAGGACACCCGCGCCCAGCTGCAGCGGCTGTCGGCGGAGATCCACAAGGGCGTCGTCGGCCAGGACGCCGCGGTGACCAGCCTCGTGGTGGCGCTGCTGTGCCGCGGCCACGTGCTCCTCGAGGGCGTGCCGGGCGTCGCCAAGACGCTGCTGGTGCGTTCCCTGGCCGCCGCCCTGGACGTGCGCATGCGCCGTGTCCAGTTCACGCCGGACATGATGCCCGGCGACATCACCGGCTCCCTGATCTACGACAACACCACCAGCGACCTCGTCTTCCGCGAGGGCCCGGTGTTCACGAACCTGCTGCTGGCCGACGAGATCAACCGCACGCCCCCGAAGACCCAGTCGGCCCTGCTGGAGGCGATGGAGGAGCGGCAGGTGACCGTCGACGGCGCGAGCCGGCCGCTGCCCGATCCGTTCCTGGTCATCGCCACCCAGAACCCCATCGAGTTCGATGGCACCTACACCTTGCCCGAGGCGCAGCTGGACCGGTTCCTGCTCAAGGCCGTGATGCCGCTGCCGGCCCGGGAGGTGGAGGTGGACGTGCTGCGCCGTCACGCGGGCGGCTTCGACACCACCGATCTGACCGCGATGGGCCTGGGCGCCGTGGCGGACATCCCCTCCCTGCACCGCGCCCAGCAGGACGTCGCCGCCGTGGTGGCCGAGGATCCGGTCGTCCAGTACATCGTCGACGTGTGCCGAGCGACTCGTCGCTCCCCCAGCCTCGCCCTCGGAGTCTCCCCTCGCGGCGCGATCGCCCTGCTGCGCACCTCCCGGGCCTGGGCCTACCTCACCGGGCGTGACTTCGTCACCCCGGACGACGTGAAGACCATGGCCCCCTCCACGCTCTCCCATCGGGTGCGGCTGACCACCGAGGCGGAGCTCGAGGGCACCCAGGTCGAGGCCGTGCTCGCCGCGACCCTCGCCTCCGTGCCGGTCCCCCGCTGAGGCCCCGTCGATGAGGATCTCGCTGACCCCCCGTGCGGCCCTGGTCGCGCTGCTCGCGCTGCCCGTGATCGTGCTGTGGCCCACCTGGTGGGTGCTGGTGATCCTGGCGGCGCTCTGGGCGGTGGTGATCCTTGCCGATGCGCTGCGTGCTCCGGACCCGCGCCGGATCCGGGTGCGCCGGGAGGCTCCGTCCCAGGTGCGGCTGGGCAACACCGTGACCGGTCGCCTGCTGCTGACCAACCCCACCTCCCGCACCGCTTCGCTCGAGGTGCGCGACGCCTGGAACCCGACCGCCGGGCTGGCCGCACAGCGCGCCGCCCTGCGCCTGCCCGGCCAGGAGCGACGGGCGATCCCCCAGACCTTCACCCCGACGCGCCGCGGCGAGCACCGGTCCCGGACCCTGCTGATCGCCTCCCGCGGTCCGCTCGGGCTCGCGCGACGCTCAGCGCAGGCCACCGCCCCCGGTCGGCTCCTGGCCCTGCACCCCTTCGGGGCGCGCCGTCATCTGCCCTCGCGCGTGCAGCGGCTGCGGGAGATCGAAGGGCTCGCCGCCGTCCACCAGCGCGGCCAGGGCACCGAGTTCGATTCCCTGCGCGACTTCGTCGACGGCGACGACGTGCGCTCGATCGACTGGCGCGCCACCGCCCGCCGCCGCAGCGTGGTGGTGCGCACCTGGCGGCCCGAGCGGGACCGGCACGTGCTGATCGTGGTGGACACCTCGCGCAGCTCGGCCGGGCGGCTGGGCGAGGCGACCCGGCTGGATACGGCATTCGACACCGCACTGCTGCTGACGGCCCTGGCCGGCCAGGCCGGGGACCGGGTCGATCTGATCTGCGTGGACCGCATCCCCCACCTCTCGGTGATCGGCTCGACCCGCACCACGGTGCTGCACGACATGGTCACCGCCACCGCGGCCGTGGACCCGGCACTGGTGGAGACCGACTGGGAGCTCGCCGCGCGCACGATCGGCGAGCGCGCCCGACGCGGCGCCCTGGTGGTGCTGATCACCCCGGTCGACGCCGCAGTGGTCCATGGCGGGCTGCTGCCGGTGGCGGCCAGGCTGGCCAGGGATCATCCGCTGGTGGTGGCGTCCGTCGCGGACCCGGCGCTCGAGCAGCTCGCCGCCGGGCGCGGTGACCTGGAGGCGGTGTATCAGGCGGCGGCCGCAGAGCAGGCGCGCGGTGAGCGGGCCGGGGTCTCCCGCGCCCTGGAGCGGGTCGGTGCCCATGTGGTCGACGCCCCGCCCGACCGTGCCCCACAAGCACTGGCCGACGCGTACCTCGCCCTGAAGGCCGCCGGGAGGCTCTGAACGGGCCGAGCGGGTCAGCGGCGCCGGGCGAGAACGCGGAAGGTGTGCCAGTGCTTCGGGCCGCTGAAGGAGCGCCCGCCCCGCTCCTCCTCGGCCAGCTCGAGCACCTCGAAGCCCTCGAGCAGCTCCTCGACCTCGTCACGTGAAAGATAGGTGCCGTCGGTCACCGCCCAGTCATCGTGCACCCCAAAGAGGTCCACGGCCAGGATCCCCTGCGGTCGCAGCGCCGTGACCAGGATGTTCCACAGCCCGTCGAAGGAGTCGCGGGGAAGGAAGGGCAGCGAGGCGCAGGACAGGACCAGATCTGCTCCGGGAAGGACACTGATCTCGGCGAGGTCGACGATCTCGGGGTGCACCGGCAGGTCGGCGGCGAGTTCCCTCAGCGTCGGTGCGACGCTCTGATCCACGTCGTAGGCGTGGACCGTGTACCCGTTCTCGGCGAGGAAGCGGGACTCGATCCCTCGTCCGCAGCCCAGCTCGATCGCCGTGCGCGGCGAGGTCACGGTGCCCGGCATGGCGGCGAGCGCCGCGCGCGCAAGCGGGCGCTCGGGTCGATTCGCCTGTGCGGCGTTGTATCCCGAGAAATCACGATCCGCACTGCTCTGCTGCATGGGACCGACGATAGCGGCCGACGGGGTCGTGCAGCTCACCACTGCGGGTCGCCCCTGCGGATCCGCCGGGCGAAGTTGCCCAGTGCATGGTCGCGCAGCGACAGGTCCCCGCTCAGCTGGGCCGCGGCGGCCACCTGCAGGGAAAGAGTGCGGCGATGGGCCGCCGCCCTGGCGAGCACGTCCCCCGGGACATCGGCCGCGAGGTCCTCCCGGGAGTAGGTCGCGAGCAGAGGCGCGATGTCGATCGCGGGATCGGCCCACGCGGCGTGATCGGTGTCGATCAGCATCGGCTGCCCGTCGTGGCCCCAAAGGATGTTGTGCGGCCCGAGATCTCCGTGCACCACTCCCGGGGTGATCCCGGTCTCGTTCGTCAGGACGGAGTCCACGCGCCGGCGCGCGGCCTCCTGCACCTCCGGGTCCGCGGCCGTCATCTCGTGGACCAATAGCGGCCAACGGTCGCCGCCGCACCAACTGCGGGCTGACGGTAGGGCGTCGGCGAGCTCCGGGTGCACGCTCCCAGCGTCGCCCCAGACCTCCAGGAGGTCGAGGATCGCCGTGCGATCCTCGGTCCAGCTGCGCGGATCTCGCGCGGTCCCCTCGACGTGCTCGACCATCGCTGCGGACCACCGCTGCGCGGACACGGCCGTCCCGAGCGGTCGTGGAATGGGGAGCTCGGCACCTGCGAGAGCGGCAGCGGTGGCGCACTCGCGAGCAGTTTCAGCTCCATGCCCCTCGCCGGTCCGGATCCGCAGCACTGCGACAGGCGGGAGCAACAGGACACGGTGGAAGGCGCCGTGAGTCTCGCCGAGGCTCTGCCAGGGCAGGTCCGGCCACGCTTCCTGCAACGCGGGCACGGCGTCGGCGGGCGCTCCGAACCGGGTGCTGGTCATGCAGAGGGGTCCTTGTCGTGCTCGATGGTGATGGCGGAACGGGCGCCTCAGCCGGCCGTGGCCACCTTCGCGCCGACCAGCTCCTCGGAGAGATCCCCGGTGATGCCTGCGCGATGGACCTGTCGGCCGCGGCCCAGCATGAACACCAGGAAGGCGAGCCAGGCCGCAGCGCCGATGGCGATCCGCACCGCCGGCGGCAGGGAGCTGGGGGTCACGAAGGCCTCGATGAATCCGGAGATCAGCAGCACGGGAACGAGCCCGATCGCGACCGTGACCAGGGCTCTGGCCGCCTGCGACAGCGCCCACAGCCGGGGCAGCGGACCCGGCCGCACCCAGGCCCAGAAGGTGCGCAGCCCGGCGCCCGCGCCCACCAAGATGGCGGTGATCTCGAGCAGGCCGTGCGGGAGGATGTAGGCGAAGAAGGTGCCCAGACCGCCGTGGGCGCCCATCACACCGGCGGACAGCCCGATGTTCAGTCCGTTCTGGACCAGCATCACCACCGGCCAGAACCCGGTGACACCGAAGACCACCGCCTGCACCGTGATCCAGGCGTTGTTGGTCCACACATTGGCGGCGAAGCCCGAGGCCTCTCCCTGGAAGTAGTAGCTGACGAAGTCGCGCTGGACCAGCATCCGCTGCTGCGCCTCGGGGATCACCAGCTCCCGAGCCGTCCCGTCCAGCCCGAAGTACAGCCCGCTGACCACGGCCGAGAGCAGGAAGATGCCGGTGGCCAGCACCACCGCCCAGCGCGCCTCGTACAGCGCCGCGGGCAGGTCCTCCCAGAAGAAGGTGCGGGCGTGCTTCCACAGCGGGGTGCGGGCGCCGGTGATCCGCAGCCGGGCCTGGTGCACGAGCAGCGAGAGCCGGGAGACCAGGGCGGGGTCCGGGTTGGTGGAGCGGACGGTGGACAGATGGGTGGAGGTCTCCTGGTAGAGGGAGAGCAGCTCGTCGATACCGGCCGCGTCGAGGGTCCGGCTGCGGGTCAGTTCCCGGAGTCGGTCCCATTGCGGTCGGTGCACGGCGATGAAGGCGTCGGTGTCCACCTCCTCAGGGTAGGGTCCGCCACCGCTCTGGACCGCCGACGAAAGTCGGACCCGGGAGCGTCGGAAGCCGACGGTCGACGCTCACAGGAGCGCGACGGCGGTGTCAGGATGGGGCCATGGCAACCATCGGTGCAGCACCCACAGCCTCCTCCCCCGGGGCCCGTGATGCGCTGATCACCGGGGATGCGGTGATGCTGGACCTGCGGGCCGCCTCCTTCGCCGTCCGCATGCTCTCCGCCGTGATCGACGGCGTGCTCCAGCTGATCCTGCTGGTCGGTGGCTCGATCGGAGTGGCCTGGGCCGCAGCCCGCGGCGATCTGGACGACGGATTCATCGCCGCGGCGATCCTCTCCATGTCGATCCTCGCCTACGTCGGCTACCCGGTGCTGTGCGAGCTGCTGCTGCGCGGCCGGTCGGTGGGGCGCCTGGCGATGGGCACCCGAGTGGTGCGCGACGACGGCGGGCCGGTGCACGTGCGACAGAGCATGATCCGTGCGGTGATGGCCATGTTCGAGATCTGGTCCACGTCCGGCGCCGTGGCGCTGACCTGCGCCGTGATCGATCGCAAGTCTCGACGGATCGGTGACCTGTTGGCCGGCACGATGGTGATCCAGGAGCGCATGCGCGACCTGACCCCGCAACGGGTCGAGGTCCCCCTCTCGCTGCGCGACTGGGTCGTGGGAGCGGACGTCGGGCGCCTGCCGCTCGCCCTGATGCAGGACATCCGCTCGTTCCTGCCCCGGGCCACGACCATCAATGCTGAGTCCCGGCGCCAGCTGTCCCGCGACCTGCTGCGCCGCACCCTGCCGCATGTGGCCCCGGCTCCCCCGCCCGGCACCGATCCCGAGGAGTTCCTCGCTGCGGTGATCGCGGAGCGGTCGCGTCGGGACGAGGTGCGGCTGCGCCGCGGTCAGGAGCGGCAGCGAGAGCTGTCTGCCGAGGTCCGTTCGGTGCCGTTCACCGTCTGAGCCCGGCGGGCGCTCATCCCGCGCTCGGGGCCTGCTGACGGCCGGCGATGAGCACCGGGATCCCGCCCTCGACCGGGTGGACGCGTGCGCAGCGCACGCACTGCAGCGCCTGCTCGACGTCCCGCAGCTCCTCACCGCAGTCCGGGCAGCGCAGGATAGAGCGCACCCATCCGGGCACATCCGCGCCGCTGGCGCCCGCAGGCAGGACGTCGGCGGGGCTGGAGTCAGTGCCGGCGGCAGGGCCCGCGGTGGCCGTCGGCTCCTCCGCGGGCGGGGCCGCAGCCGTCGTCGGCCCCTCGGCCGTCCCGGAGGAGGCGCTGGGCGCCTCGTCCTCAGCCGAGACGATCGCGAGGATCTCGTCGCGGATCCGGAGCATCGTCGACTCCTGCGCCGCCTCGACGTTCAGGCGCAGCAGCGGCTCGGTGTGCGAGGAGCGCAAGGAGAACCACCAGCGGTCCTCGGTCGGGATCGCCTCGTCCCAGTGCTGGGCGGTGAGTCCGTCGAGATCATCGGTCTGCACGCCGGGCCACGCGCTGACGTGCACACGGACCCGCTCGCGTGCGACCTGGGCATCGGCCACCCGGGAGTTGATCTCCCCGCTGGCGACGTACGGGCAGTGGGTGGCGACCAGTGCGGACACCGTGCCGTCGCTCTCGGCGAGCGCGGCCAGCACATGCAGCGCCGCGAGCATGCCGGAATCGGCGAAGAAGAAGTCCCGGAAGTAGAAGTGGGCGGAGTGCTCCCCGCCGAACACGGCGTCGCGCTCGGCCATGATCGTCTTGATCACGGCGTGGCCGACGGGCGTGCGCACATGCTCCCCACCGGCCGCACGGACGGTCTCGGCGACGTGGCGGGAGGAGACCAGGTTCGCGACCACGACCGGACGCTCCTGGCCGGCGGCCCGGGCGCGCGCGATCTCCCGCTGAGCGATCAGGGCCGTGATCGCCGACGGCGGCACCGGGGCACCGTGCTCGTCGAGCACCACGCACCGGTCGGCGTCGCCGTCGAAGGCGAGCCCCATGTCGGCACCCTCCCGGACCACGGCCGCCTGGATATCACGGAGATTCTCCGGGCGCAGCGGATCGGCCGGATGGTGCGGGAAGCTGCCGTCGAGCGTGAAGTGGAGGTCGAGCAGCTCGACCTGCGCGAGTGCGCCGAGGACGGCGGGCGCGGTGTGCCCGGCCATGCCGTTGCCCGCATCCACGACCACGCGCACCCTGCGCTGCTCGGGCAGCGGCACCAGGGCGTGCAGCGCGGCGGCGTAGTCCTCCAGGGTGTCGATCCCCTCGGAGCGCCCCTCGCCGACCACGGGGATCTCGCCGGCGTCGAGATAGGCCTCGGCGGCGCGACGGATCTCCTCGAGTCCGGAGGCGCGGCCGACCGGGCGCGCACCCGGCAGGCACAGCTTGAAGCCGTTGTCCTCGCCCGGATTGTGGGAGGCGGTGACCATGACGCCGGCGGCCTGGTGCTGGCCCGAGGCGCAGTAGAGCTGATCGGTCGAGGACAGTCCCGCATCGGCGACGATCGCGCCGCGGCGCACCGCCCCGTCGATCACGGCTCGGGACAGCTCCGGGGAGCTCAGGCGCATGTCGTGGGCGACGATCAGCGCGGGGGCGTCCAACTGGTCGGCGAAGGCGGCCCCGAAGGCTCGGGCGATCTCGCTCGTGAGCGTCTGCCCGGCACGGCCGCGCACATCGTTGGCCAGGACGATGCCGGACAGGTCGGTGCGTCCCTGCTCGGCGGCGGGCTGCGAGGGGCGCGGCTCAGTCATGCGGGTTCCTGACGACGTGGAGATGGCGGGCGGAGGTCTGTTCCCCCTGCCTCGAGGATCGGGAATCGCCGGCGGCCCGGGGATCGTCGGAGGTTCGAGAATCGCCGGCGGAGCGCGGGGACCGCGCCGATGCGGCCGGCGGGGCCCCCGCGTGCTCCGGTGCCGGGCGTCGGGTCACGGCGTCGGCGAGTGCGACCAGGTCGTCGCTGGCCTCGATGCCCCCGGCGACGCGCAGCAGCTCCCAGCCGCGTGGCGCGGTCATCCGGGAGGCATGCTCCTGGCAGAGGTCGTAGGCGTGCGGCTCGCTGAGGCGCGACAGGGGGCCCAGCACCGCGGTCGAATCCTCGTACACGAAGGTCAGCGAGCTGACAGCGGGCCTGGAGCAGGCGGTCCGGGAGCATTCTCGAGCAGGCACTCCCGCAGTCTACGCAGGCGGGGCGGTGGGCGTCCGACGGCGCGCCCTGTGATCCAGGCGGGGCGCGGCACCGAGCACGGGCCGGATCGCTGGGCGGGGAGGGCCGATAGAGTGCGCCCATGGATGTCCAGCCGCTGCGCCCCGGTGCACCCGGCCCCCGTCAGGGCCCTCGCCGCCGAGATCGGCGCGGACGAGGTCGACGCTGGGATCTGATCCCGCCCCACCTGCCCGGATACCGCACCCGCCGGGAACGTTTCGACGAGCTGGTGGCCGATGCCGGTGCCGCGCTCACCGAACGGTTCCCGCGCCGTCTCGCGCACCTGCAGGTGCTGGTCGAGGAGGTGCCCTCGGCTGATCCGGCGCCCTGGGAGGAGCCCACCGTGCTGCTGGGGCGGGTGATCCCGCCCTCGCGGGAGCATCCCGCCCGGGTGATCGTCTACCGACGCCCGCTGCAGACCCGCTGCGAGGACGAGAGCGAGCTGGAGATGCTGGTGCGGCAGGTGCTGTCCGAGCAGATCGGTTCGCTGCTCGGCATCGCGCCCGAGGACGTGGACCCTGAGGCCTGGACGCACTGAGGCCCGCCGACCCTGCTGGTCCCCGCGCGGCTGGTCCCC
>JAKDUN010000270.1 GCA_030457675.1 Brachybacterium sp.
CGGCACCGTGGCCGACAGCGAGGACGCGGTGCAGGAGACCTGGCTGCGCTGGCAGAACGTCGATCCCGGGACGGTGCGTGAGCCACGCGCATATCTGCTGCGGTCGGTGACGCGGGTGGCGCTGAACACCGTGCGTTCCCGCGACCGGCGGCGAGAGGAGTACATCGGCCCCTGGCTGCCCGAGCCCGTCTCCACCGATGCGCAGTCCGATCCGGGCCGCACCGCGGAGATCGCCGACGAGGTCTCGCTCGCACTGCTGGTGGTGCTCGAGTCCCTGTCCCCGCTGGAGCGGGCGGCCTTCGTGCTGCGGGAGGTGTTCGCGCTGCCCTACCCCGAGGTGGCGGAGGCGCTCGAGCGCTCGGAGACCTCGGTGCGGCAGCTGGTCAGTCGCGCCCGGGCGCACGTGCGCGAACGGGCTCCGCGGCATCCGGTGGACGAATCCGCCCATCAGGCCCTGACCTCTGCGTTCCTCGAAGCCGCGCAGGGAATGGTGGCGCTGGAGGAGATGGTCGCGGTGCTCTCCCCCGAGGTGGTGCTGACCACCGACGGCGGCGGCGTGAAGCGGGCTGCCCGGCGCCCCCTCCACGGCACCTCGAAGGTGCTCGCCTTCATCGCCGGGATCATGACGAAGCCCGAGGTCATGCTGCTGTCCTGGCGGATGGCCGAGGTCAACGGACGGCCGGCGCTGGTGGGGCACGAGGGGCCGCGGATCGACTGCGTGGTCTGGATCGAGGCCGACGGCGGCGTGGTCACCCGGATCGACATGATCCGCAATCCCGCGAAGCTCGGAGCGATCCGGTGATGAGCTGCACGGCCGGGCCCGCGAACCCGTGCCGCGCCTCACGCGCCGGGCCAGGAAGCGAAAGTTCTGTGCCACCTACGACCTATGTGGTCGCCGACATCGGTCTTCTCGGACGCACAACCTCGCCGCGTTGAGTCGTTGACTCACCGCTGGGCCGACTCGCCCCGGCCTCACGCGGCGATGAAGCTCCGCGCCACCAGTCGGCTCACGCCCGGCAGGCCGATCGCGCGCCGGCCGATCTGCTGGACGCGCAGCTGGAACGGGCTGGAGGGTGTGAAGTACGAGGCGCTGCGCCGCCCGGAGCGCTGCACCTTCTCGGCCGTCGGCCGCCAGCGACGCTCGTACTCGGCCAGCCCTGCCTCGAGGTGCGGGCCGGTCGCGCGCAGGCTCCTGGCCAGCGCCTCGGCGCCCGCGATCGCGACCGAGGTGCCCTGCCCGGCCAGCAGCGAGGGGGCGTGGGCGGCGTCCCCGGCCAGCACCACGCGGCCGCGGCTCCACTGCGGCGCGATGGCCTGGGCTACCAGGTCGTCGTAGAAGCCCTCCGGGGCGTGGGCGAGGGCCCGGTCCACCTGCGGGTGCAGCCCGGCGAACTCCCGCTGCAGCCGCTCCCGGTCCGGGGTGGGCCGCTGGGTGCCCGCAGCGCGCACGCGCTCGGCGAGCATGACGCCGACACGCGCCTCGTCGGCCGCATACGCCCAGCCCACGCGGCCGACGGTGTCGGTCATCAGCATCCGCTCCCCCAGCTCGGCGGCGAGCTCGGGGTCCTCGTACAGGTAGCTCGCCACCCGATAGCCCATCGGCACGATCGGTCCGTGCCCCGGGGCGACCAGCTCGCGCGCGACGGAGCGCACCCCGTCGCAGGCGACGATCAGGTCGGATGCGAGCAGTGTGCCGTCGGCGAGCTCCACCGCAGCGCGGCGGGGCGCGGCGGGGCCGGAGCGGGGTCCCTGCGCCGGCGGCCGCGCCACGGTCGCTCCGGGGTTCGCCGCACCGTCCTCGAGGGCGGGGTCGTGGATTGCCACCACGCGCGTCGAGTAGCGCAGGTCCACCGACGGCGGCAGCACCGCGAGCAGCCCCAGCTCCACCTCGGGGCGGAGGATCGAGAAGTAACGGCCGCCCGCGGCCTCGACCAGGGGGCCGACGTCGATGCGCCCGGACTCCTGCCCGTCGGGCGTCCCGTAGCGCACCCCCTCGAAGGCGTGACCGCGGGCGCGCAGCTCCTCGATGACGCCCATCCGTTCCGCGGCGATGAAGCCGGGACCGAAGAAGTCGATCATGTAGCCGCCGCCGCGCGGGCCCGGGGAGGTCTCCAGCACGATGACGTCGTGATCGGGGGCGAGCTCATGGGCGAGGGCAAGACCGGCGACGCCGCCACCGATGATCGTGATGTCCATGCGCCCGACGGTACCGGGCAGGCGCGGCGCCGCCCACCGGGAATCCGCTGGAGAGGCGAGCCGAGTCGTAGGAAGTGTCCCCGTGGGGCCATCTTCCTGGACTGTACCTACGACTCGGCCGCTGATGGAGCGCGTTTCCTACGCCTCGGTCGCGCGAGCTTCCCCGGGCGCCGCCGCAGCCTCCCCGGTCGCACGTCTCTCCCCGGGCGCCGCCGCAGCCTCCCCGGTCGCGGGGACCTCCCCGGGCACGGCCGCGACCTCACCGGTGACGCTCAGCGAGCCCTCGAGCACCGCTTCGTCCTCGTCGGGGTCGGTGCCGGAAGCGAACTGCGACCAGTACAGGCGGTGGTAGGCGCCCTCCGCCTCGAGCAGCGCCTCGTGGGAACCCTGCTCGACGATGTCACCGTGCTCCATCACCAAGATCACGTCCGCGTCGCGGATGGTGGAGAGGCGATGGGCGATGACGAAGCTGGTGCGGTCGGTGCGCAGCGCCGCCATCGCCTCCTGGACCAGCACCTCGGTACGGGTGTCCACCGACGAGGTGGCCTCGTCGAGGATCAGCAGCGCCGGGTCGGCGAGGAAGGCCCGGGCGATGGTGATCAGCTGCCGCTCGCCGGCGGAGACGTTCGCGCCCTCGTCCTCGATGACGGTGTCGTAGCCCTCGGGCAGGGTGTGCACGAAGCGGTCCACGAAGGTCGCCCTCGCGGCGGCGATCACCTCCTCGTCGCTCGCCTCGAGCCGGCCGTACCGGATGTTCTCCCGGATGGTGCCGCCGAACAGCACCGCGTCCTGCAGCACCATGCCCACGCGCGAGCGCACCGCCCCGCGGTCCAGGGCGCGGATGTCCACCCCGTCCAGGCGGATCTGCCCGCCGTCGATCTCGTAGAACCGCATGATGAGGTTCACCAGGGTGGTCTTGCCGGCGCCGGTGGGGCCCACGATCGCGATGGTCTGACCGGGCTCCGCGGTCAGTGAAAGGTTGCTGATCAGCGGCTTCTCCGGGGTGTAGGAGAAGGCGACGTGGTCGAACTCGATCCGTCCGTGGGTCGGGCCGGTGAGCTCGGCGCGTGCGATGCGGCGGCGGGCGGCAACCGTCCCGTCGGCCGACGAGTCGGCGCCGGCAGCGGCAGTGCTCGCCCCGCCCGCGCCGGACGGCTCGGCGATCTGCCCGTCGGCCTCCTGCTCCTCGGCGTCCAGCAGCTCGAAGATCCGCTCGGCGGAGGCCACGCCGGAGATGAGCATGTTCGCCATCCCGGCCACCTCCCCCAGCGGCGCGTTGAACTCGCGGGAGTACTGGATGAACGCGGTGACCTGGCCCAGCGACATCTGCCCGCTCGCGATCCGCAGCCCGCCCACCACGGCGATGCCGACGTAGCCGAGGTAGGTCACCCACTGCATGATCGGCATGATCATGCCGGAGTAGAACTGGGCCTTGAAGGAGGCCTCCCACAGCTCCTCGTTGCGCTCGTCGAACTGCTCGCGCATCGAACCCTGGCGGTCGAAGACGGTCACCAGGTCGTGGCCGGTGAAGGACTCCTCGACGTGGCCGTTCAGGCGCCCGGTGTGCCGCCACTGGGCGGTGAAGAGCTTCTGGGACTTCGAGCCGATCACCCCGATGGCCACAGCGGAGATCGGCAGGGCGATCAGGGCGATGAGCGCCAGCTGCCAGGACAGCCAGAACATCATCACGGTGATGCCCACGATGGTCAGCACCGCGTAGACCAGCGAGGCGAAGGCCTGCTGGAGGGCGGTCTGGACGTTGTCGACGTCGTTGGTGGTGCGGGAGAGCAGGTCGCCGCGCTGGCGGGTGTCGAAGTACTTCAGCGGCAGGCGGTTGACCTTCGCCTCGATCTTCTCGCGCAGCACGTAGACGATGCGCATGACCACGTCGTTCAGCAGCCGTCCCTGCAGCCAGTCGAACACGGCCGCGACCACGTACATGCCCAGCACGAGCAGCAGCAGGCGGCCGAGCGCATCGAAGGCGATCCCGGTACCGCTGAGGAAGCCGTCGAAGATGACGTCCATCGCGTCGCCGAGGATCAGCGGCGCCCA
>JAKDUN010000271.1 GCA_030457675.1 Brachybacterium sp.
GGCTTGGGGCATCTCGTCCACCGACGGCAGGACGGCGAGACCGATCGCGGCGAGCGCGACGGCCACGATGATCCCGAAGGTCCGCAGGGTCTTCATGTCACGCATCCTCGCCGACGGCGATGAGATGCCCGTGAAGGCGACATGAGAGGACTCTCATCGTCGGAGCGCACTGTTCCCCCACGACTCAGACGTCCGGGTCGACGAGCTTGTACCCGGCGCCGCGCACAGTCACCAGCCGCGGGGCCCCGAGCTTGCCCCGCAGGTAGCCCACGTACACGTCGACCACGTTCGAGGCGCCGTCGTAGTCGTAGCCCCACACCTTGGACAGCAGCAGGTCACGGGTGAGCACCTGGTTCGGGTTCTCCAGGAAAACGCGGGCCATGGTGAACTCGCGGGAGGACAGCTCCACCGAGCGCGGCTTCCCCTCCGAGGAGCAGGTCGCGATGCGGGTGCGCAGATCCAGCGCGAGATCGCCCAGCTCGAGGACGTCGGCGCTGACGCTTCCCGCCCCGGCGGTGGCCTCCCGGGCGCGCAGCTTCACCCGGGCCAGCAGCTCCTCGAAGCGGAAGGGCTTGGCGATGTAGTCGTTCGCCCCGCCCTCGAGCCCCTGCACGGTGTCGTCCACCCCGGTGCGGGCGGTGACCATGAGGATCGGGATCTGCACGTCCATCCCCCGCAGCGCCTTGAGCACCTGGAAGCCGTCCATGCGGGGCAGGCCCACATCCAGGATGAGCAGGTCGAAGTCGCCGCTGGAGGCGAGGTCGAGGGCGGAGATGCCGTCCTCCACCACGGTGGAGGCGTAGCCGTTCGCTGTCAGTCCGCGCTCCATGAAGCGGGCGATGCGTGCTTCGTCCTCGGCGATGAGGATCCTCATCTGTCGTTCCTCCTGCGGGCAGTGGGGTCATCGTCGGCGACGGGGATCGGGCCCCTCGCTCCAGTATCGCGTGCCGTGCCGGGGCCTGCGGTGCCGGTTGCCGCCGGATCCTCGACATCGACTGACGGGGCCTGCGTGAACTGCGGGAAGACGATCGTGAAGGTCGAGCCCTGACCGGGCGCCGAAAGCACCCGCACCGCGCCGCCGTGGCCCTCGGCGATCGACAGCACGATCGGCAGGCCGAGGCCTGATCCCGTGCCACGGCTGCCGTCCACCCGGGTGAAGCGCTCGAAGATGCGCCGCTGGTCCTCCGTGCCGATGCCGATGCCCTCGTCCTGCATGGTCACGTGGATCTCGGGCCCTTCCGCGCCGAGCGCCCTGTCCACGCCGAAACGGATTCGGCTGCCCTCGTCGCTGTAGCGCACGGCATTGGCGGCCAGCTGCACGACCGCCTGGGCGAGGCGCTGCTCGTCGGCGTCGGCCATCCCGTCCACCGTGCGTTCCAGGACCCATTCGCGTTCGGCGATGTGCTCGATCCGGGCGAAGGCGGAACGGGCGAACGCGGCCAGATCCAGGGGCCTCGGGCGCACATAGTCTGGTCGTGCCGAGGCCGCAAGCTCGGACAGGTCCTCGACGACCCGGCCCATCCGCTCCAGCTCCTCGAGGGCGATCTCCCGGGACTCCTTCACGTCCGCGGCATCCTCGATGTCGGTGGTCTCCAGGGTGCCGCGCACGATCGTCAGCGGAGTGCGCAGCTCGTGGCCGACATCGCTCATGAAGCGGCGCTGCTCGGCGAAGCCCGTCTGGATGCGGCCCAGCATGCGGTTGAAGTTCTGGGCGAGCGCGCTGATGTCGTCCCGCTCCTGGGCCACCGGCACCCGGTACTCGAGATCGTCCACGGTGATCTGCTCGGTGGCCGAGCGGAGGTCCTCCAACGGCCGCAGCAACCGGCCGGTGACCACGTACCCCACCCAGCCGGCGATCAGCAGCGCGGCCACCGAGAGCCCGGCGAAGGTCAGGACGCTCTGCCACAGGTCGCTGCGCTGGGCACCGATGTCGTTGGCGACCACGAAGACGCCCTGGGACTCGTCCCCCGTGACCTGCACCGAGGCGATCAGCACCCGCAGGTCCCGGTCGTAGGCCTGCAGCGGGACGATCACGGCCTCGCCCGGCTCGTGGGCTTCCAGCAGCTCCTGCTCGACCTGCTGATGCTCCGGGGCGTCGGTCTGGATCAATGAATAGTCCTGCGAGCGCGGCTCGTAGCGGCGCTCCCCGTCGAGGAAGGTGAAGACCGATTCGTGGTCCGACGGGGCCGCCGAGTCGGTGGCCTGCAGCAGCACGCTGTCCACGGTGGTGTGGACCGGAGTGCCGCTCTCGTCCGTGTTCTCGGCGATCAGGGCGAGTTCGTCGTACTCCTGCCAGAGCTCACCGGTGACCCGCTGGTCCAGGGCACGGAACTGCGCCGCGAAGGTGAGCACCCCGGTCAGGGCCAGACCCACCGTCATGAAGGCCATGATCGTGGTCAGCACGCGGATGCGGACCGTCCACCCGCGCCCCGGCGCTGCGGGCGCAGGGGTACGGGGTCGGTCCGGGGCCATGAGGCGAATCGTAGGCGATCGGGATCGTGGACAGTGCACCGGAAACTCTGGACGCCAGCGTCGTTCGGACATACATTGGGCCCAAAGCGTACAAATCGGGCATTTCACCCGTCACAAGCTGTGAGTGCGCCACACAGAGAAGCGCGAGGCCAGCAGCCATGAGCATCCAGGGATGCGGACCCATCACCGTCGAGCGCCGCTCCCGCGGTGCGCGGTCCCGGCCTGCGTCATGACACGACGCCCACTGCGTCGAGAACGCGGGCGACCGTGAGCGGACGCACCGCCCCGACCATTCTGGCCGCCCATTCCGGTGCGGGGCTCTATGCTGCGGACCGGATGTTCCTGGAGAGCGTGCTGGGTCTGCAGGAAGCGGGGCGCAGGGTGGTCGTGGTCCTGCCATCGAGGGGCCCATTGGTCGCCGAGCTGGAACGTTCCGGCGCCGAGGTCGAGGTCTTCGAGATGCTGGTGCTGGGCGGCGGCCTGCTGCACCCGCGCGGTTGGCCGAGCGCCGCTCGCCGGTCACTCCTCGGACTCCTGCGCGGCTGGCGCCTGATCGGACGCGTCCGCCCAGACGCCACCTACGTCTCGACGGCGGCGATCCCCCAGTGGCCCCTGCTCGCCCGCGCTCGAGGAATCCGCTCGATCAGCCACATCCATGAGGTCTCACGCTCCGGCAGCAACTGGCTGGACCGACTCCTCTACCTCCCGCACCTCGCGTCACGACGGACACTCGTGGGCAGCCGGTTCTCTCTGGAGTCGATGCGTCGCGTGCTCCCCTCCCTCGCCCGGCGCGCCGACATCGTCCACAACGGCATCGTCTCTCCCCGTCACCCGACACCCCCGCGCGAACCGCTCGAACCTCCCCTGCGAGTGCTGTACATCGGACGCCTCGCCCCGCACAAGGGTCCGGACCTCGGCCTCGAGGCGGCGACCCTGCTCCAGCGGGAGGGGCGGCAGGTGGAGTTGACCGTTCTGGGCACCGCCGACACGGCAGACGATGGCTTCGCGCAGCAGCTGCGCAGCCAAGCGGCCGCGAGCGGTGTCGGGGTCGAGTTCGCCGGGTTCCACAGAGACATCTGGCCGTACCTGGCCGGCGCCGACATCCTGGTCGCCCCCTCGCGGAACGAGGAACCCTTCGGGAACGCGGCGGTCGAAGCCGTCCTCGCGCTGCGTCCCGTCGTCACCACCGATCCGAGAGGTCAGCAGGAAGTCGTCGGCGGCTACCGCACCACGCGCCTGGTGCCCCCGGGAGATGCACGTGCGATCGCCGACGCCCTGGAGGACATCACCGCCTCCTGGTCCGGCGTGGTGCGGTCCTTGAGAGCGAGCCGCGAGGAGGCGCTGCGGCGACACGACCCCGCGAGCTACCGGGCGACGATCGTCCGCGCCTGCGGGGCGTAGCACCCCGGGCACTGCGTCCATGATCCAGGTCCGCGGACGACCGGAGCCACGAGCGCGAGGGTTCAGCGGCGGCGCAGACGACGTCGCACGATACCGACCACGCCACCGCGTTCCTTGAGGGATCGGCCGGCGCCCTCTCCGCTCGGCTCTGATGCCGTGGAGACCGCAGACCCGCGGCTCTCGGTGCTGGCGGACGTTCGCTCCCCGTCCGCCGAGCGCGCCTGCACCTTCTGCTCGGCCTGGAGCCGTGACCGCTTCTCAGCCTCCACCCGCTGACGACTCTTGCGCAGCTGCGCGAGCCGTGCCTCTTCCTTCACCCGCTTGCGCTCCCCCGGGCCCTCGGCGATCCGGTAGAGCACCGGCA
>JAKDUN010000272.1 GCA_030457675.1 Brachybacterium sp.
GGCGACCCGGGGCTGAGCGCCGGGCTGGGTGGGACGCGCGGTCGGATACCCGCCGATCCGGCGCTGGGCTGAGCGAGCGGGGTGCCCCGCCCGGCTCAGAACGCGGGCAGCAGGGTGGCGCTGTGCTCGTCCTTGAGGAAATTGCGCACCCGGTCGCTGGTCATCGCGCGGCGCAGTGCCTGGATCTTCTCGGAGTCCTGGTTGTCCTCGCGGGCGACCAGCGAGATCGTGAAGCGCTGGTCCACGAGCTCCTCGAGCAGGATCGCGTCGGCCGGGGTCAGGCCCACCTTCTTGATGTAGGAGGGGTAGCTGTACACCAGCGCCATGCCCTCCTCGTCGTAGGCGGAGGGCAGGTTCAGCAGGTCGATGTTCACGAATTCCAGCGACAGCGGGTTCTCGACGATCTCGCTCACGCGCCCTTCGAAGCCGGCGTCCTCGGGCAGCGTGATCAGGCCGTGGTGGTGGAGGATCGCGAGCGCGCGGCCTTCGTTGGTGAGGTCGTTCGGGATCGCCACCTTCGCACCCCCGGGGATCTGCTCGACGTCGTCGTGGGCCTTGGAGTAGAAGCCGACCTTCGCGTCGTAGATCCCGTCCAGCAGCACCAGGTTCGCGCCGTTCGCCTCGTTGAACTCCTGCATGAACGGCTCGTGCTGGGCGAAGTTCGCATCGACCTCGCCGTCGGCCAGCAGCCGGTTGTACTGCACGTTGTCGGTGACCTGCACCAGCTCGACGGTGTAGCCCTCCTCGGCGGCGACCTCGCCGGCGAGGGTGACCACATCGGTCATCGGCGGCAGGTGGGAGGCGACCTTGATGACGGTGTCCTCGCCGCCACTGGCGGATCCGCCAGCGCCCCCGACACCGCAGGCGGCGAGGGCGAGCGTGGAGGTGCCGGCGAGGGCGGTGAGCGCGAAGCTGCGGCGGTTCATCAGGTGTCGCTTCATGAGGGGTCTCGTTCCTGGTCGGAGGCGCTCAGCGCGCCCGCTTGTCGATGAGGCGGGCAGTGAGGGTGCCCGCTCCCTGGATGAGCATCACGGCCACGATCATCAGCAGGATCATCGTGTACATGAGGTCGTATTCGTAGGTCTGGTAGCCGTACCGGATCGCGAAGTCCCCCACCCCGCCGCCGCCGACCACGCCCATGATGGTGGAGTAGCTGACCATCGAGATCGTCACCGTGGTCAGGCTCAGCACCAGGCCGGAGCGGGCTTCGGGGTACAGGAACAGGCCGATCAGCTGCAGCGGCCCCGCCCCCAGGGAGCGGGCCAGCTCGACGGTCTGCTCGGGCACGTCCAGCAGGGTCTGCTCGGAGAAGCGCGCGTAGAGCGCGGCGGCCACGAAGGCCAGCGGCACCGAGGCGGCAGTGGTCCCGAAGGAGGTGCCCACCAGAGCGCGGGTGACGGGGATCAGAGCCACCACGAACAGCAGGAAGGGCACCGAGCGCACCACGTTCACGTACAGGTTCAGCGCCCGGTGCAGGGCGGGTCGGGGGTAGGGCCCGCCGGGCCGCGCGAGATAGAGCAGGGTGCCGATCGGCAGACCGACGAGGAGCGCGGCGAGCAACGAATTGGCCATCATGATGCCGGTCTCGAGGATCGAGATCAGGATCTCGCCGCGGTACTCGGCGAGGCGGGCCAGCAGAGCGCTCATGCCAGAAACTCCCGAGCTCGCGCGGCGTAGGAGTCGAAACGCTCACGGGGCGGCGGGGGCGTGACCTCGGTGAGGGCGGCCAGCCGGCCACCGGAGAGCACGGCGGCCCGGTCGCAGGAGGCCTTGATGACCTCCAGCTCGTGGCTGACCAGCACGATCGTGGTGCCGAAACGGTCGCGCACATCGCGCAGGATCGCCATCACCTCGTCGGTGGTCCCGGAGTCCAGGGCCGAGGTCGGTTCATCGCACAGCAGGATCTTCGGCCGGGTCACCAGCGCCCGGGCGATCGCCACCCGCTGTTGCTCGCCGCCGGAGAGCTGGCTGGGGTGCTTGCGGCTGTGGCCCGCCATCTTCACGAACTCGAGCATCTGCTGCACCGTGTCCGGTTCGCGGCGGCGCTGCAGTCGCAGCGGCCGGGCCACGTTGTCGTGGACGGTCGCATTGCCCAGCAGGTTGAACTGCTGGAACACCATGCCGATGCCGCGCCGACGCACCCGCAGCTCGCGTGGGGACAGGGCGCCGAGGTCCTCGCCGCCCACCCGCACCGTCCCGGAGGTGGGGGCTTCGAGGTGGTTGATCAGTCGCAGCAGCGTGGACTTCCCGGAGCCGGATTCGCCCACGATCCCGAACATCTCGCGGTCCCCGATGGTGAGGGAGAGGTCGTCGAGCGCCGTCACCGCGGAGCGTCCCTGGGGGAAGCTCTTGGTGACATGGCTCAGCTCGATCATCGTCGAGCAAGCCTATCGAGGGCGCAGTTCAGGGGGCTATGCCCTCGGTCACGTTCACTCTTCAACCACCAGTTCCAGGAGCGGCTCGCCCTGCCCGCGCAGCAGCTTGGAGACGGGGCAGCGTGCATGGGCGGCCTCCGCCATCTCCCGGGCCCGGACCGGGTCCAGATCCTCGATGCTCACCAGGGCGCGGGGGAGGAAGCGGAATCCGCCGAGCGGGTCCCGGTGCATGCCGACCTCGACGCTCACCGAGCTCTCCCGGTCCAGGCCGTGCTCGGTGAGCACCACCCGCAGCGTCTCACCGAGGCAGGTGCTCCAGGCCATCGCCAGGAACTGCTCGGGGTTGAAGCCGGTCGCGGTGGGCTTCGGCCCGCCCGTCGGCAGGGAGATCTCACCAGTCGCTTCGGGCCCCGGGGCTGCGAGCTCGACGGCGGCGGTGTCGCGGATCCGCACGTGGCCTGCGGTGCCGGCGGTGTTCTCGACCCGCGCGGTGTACAGCGCGGGGGAGTCGGAGTGCGGGGCAGGTGCGGGATCTGTCGCCATCGCTCCAGGCTACGCGGCAGGACTCCCGCCGGCGGTGGAGGTCAGGCCACTGCGTCGGCCCCCCGCCGTCCAGGTCGTGCACTCGCCGAGGAGCCCGCGGCTGTCATGACCGGTGACGACCCGGGCGGCGCGGTGCGCCGCGTGAGGGAGGGCGTCCGCGAACCCGCCACCGAGATGCCGGCGCGGCGTTGCGGTCAGGTCACCTGGTCGAGATCTGCCGCCCAGGTGTTGCAGACCGAGAGATCGCCGTCGGACTCGAAGCCCTGCTTGATCCAGTTCACCCTGATCTCGGAATCGATCGTCCGCGGAGGATCACCTTCCGACCAGCGCGACGCATCTGTCAGGCCCGCACGCAGCGCCTCCGTCGGTTCGGAGGCACTGGGGAACTGCATCGTCATGGCCGCGGCCAGGCACTGGTCCTGCAGGCTGTCGCGCCGCCAGGCCTCGACATAGCGCTCCTCGTCGGTGGCCTCGAGCTCCGCGCGCATGGTCAGGTAGTAGATGCCCACCGAGCTGTTCCAGCCCACCGGGTTCGTGTACACGTACGCGAGGTCCCAGAGGTAGGCGCCGGGGACGTCCGCCGGATCGCTGAGTTCCAGCCCGGTCCCGTAACCCACGGGCCAGTAGATCGTGGAGTCGAGGTTGCACATGCGGGGGAAGTCCGCAGAGAACTGCGAGTCGCAGGCGGCGTCCGCGGGGACATCCGGATGCGTGTAGACCACGATCTGGGGGCTCACCCACGGCAGGCCGCGGTCCGAGCTCGCCGTCGCCCACATCTGGTTCAAGCAGGTCGAGGCGGTGCCCAGCACTGCCTCGAGCTCCTCGACGGACGGCTCGACCGGCGTCTCCGGCAGCTCGCACTCGGGCAGCGCGGGCAGTGTGCCCTGGGTGAGGGGATTGTCCTCCAGCACCGCCCACAGCTCATCGACGGTGCCCGTCGGCGGATCGACGGGAGAGACCACCTCGAAGTCGCTGCCCTCTTCCTCGGGCGATGTCGTCTCATCCTCCGTGGTGGTCGACTCCTCCTCGCTCGGTGACTCCGATTCCTCCGGGGTGGTGGCGCTCTGGGAGGGGGTGTCCGACGCGATCGGGGTGTCCTCTCCCTGGCGGAGGATGAGATACGTGATCCCGCCACCGACCACCAGCAGCAGCGCCAGCACACAGGTCAGCGCCACACCGATCAGGATCCAGGGACGCTTGCGCTGCGGCTGCTGACCGAAGCCACCGGGGCCCTGGGGGGAGCCGGGGCCGCCG